>JAUXRT010000394.1 GCA_030681635.1 Reyranella sp. | reverse complement strand
GGGGCCCAGGGTCAATGCCGGCGGCCGCATCGGACAAGCCGATCTCGGGGCGCGGCTGTTGTCGAGCGACGATCCGCACGAAGTCAGCGCCTTGGCGCTGCGCCTTGATGAATTCAACGCCGAGCGCCGCGCCATCGAACGCGACGTGCTCGATCAGGCGATCTCGCGGGTCGAGGGGCTTTACGGGCCCGATCGCAAGGGGCTGCCGGCGGCGCTCGTGGTCGAGAGCGACGGCTGGCATGTGGGCGTGATCGGCATCGTGGCCAGCCGCCTGGTCGAACGCTATGGCCGGCCGGCCTTCGTCATCGGCCTCGACGGCGACCTCGGGAAGGGCTCCGGCCGCTCGGTACGCGGCGTCGACCTTGGCGCGGCGGTGATTGCCGCCCGCCAGGCCGGACTGCTGGTGAACGGCGGCGGCCATGCCATGGCGGCAGGTCTTACGGTGACCCGCGAGGCGCTGCCGGGCCTTGCGCGCTTCCTCGACGACCGCATCGCCCCGCAGCTCGGCGCGGCACCTCCTGTGCGCGAGCTCGGCATTGACGCCGCCCTGTCGCCGGGGGCAGCAACGCAGGAGCTGGTCGACATGATCGAGCGCGTCGGCCCGTTCGGGGCCGGCAACGCCTTGCCGCGTTTCGTTCTCACCAGCGTTCGCGTCAGCTATGCCCAGACGGTGGGTGAGGGCCACGTGCGCTGTACCCTGGTGGGATCGGAGCGGGGCCGGGTGGAGGCGATCGCCTTCCGGGCCAACCAGACGGCGCTGGGCCCGGCCCTTCTGGACCCCGCCCGGCCGGTCCTCCATGTCGCCGGGGCGCTCCGGATAGATCGTTTCGGAGGGCGTGAATCTGTCCGACTGCAAATCGACGACGCCGCGGCTTCGGCGGGTTCGGTGCTTGCTTGATTTCGGAGCCTCCAACCGCTACATGCAGCCGCGCTTTCGGCTTCGTCCCCATCGTCTAGAGGCCTAGGACACCGCCCTTTCACGGCGGCGACGCGGGTTCGAATCCCGCTGGGGACGCCAATCGAACAACCGGCCCTTGTGGGCACGCTGCTATCCGAAAACGTGCACTTTACGTTTTGAGCGGAGTGTTCCATCATGGTCCACGCTACTCGTTTTTTATGGGGGGATGATATCCATGTTGAAGTCAATGTTCGCCGTTATCGCGGCAGCACTGCTGTTGAGCGCTTGCGACGAGCCGCCGCCGCCGGCTGCCGCGCCGCCGCCGCCGCCCGCACCGCCGACGTTCATGGTGTTCTTCGATTGGGACCGCTCGAACCTGTCGTCCCAGGCGCTGAACACGATCCAGCAGGCGGCCACTGCCTATAAGACCCGTGGCGCTGCCCGCGTGACCGCCACCGGCCACACCGACACGTCGGGCTCGGAAGCCTACAACATGGCGCTGTCGCTGCGTCGTGCGAACACCGTCAAGGACGCCCTCGTCAAGGAAGGCGTGCCGGCAACGGCGATCACCACCGTCGGTCGCGGCGAAGCAGGCCTGCTCGTCCAGACCGGCGACCAGGTGCGCGAGCCGCAGAACCGCCGCGTCGAGATCGTTGTCATGGTTCCGGCCGCGACCACGAACGACATGGCATACTGCCGTTCGCTGGCCGCCCTGTGGCGGAAGACGAGCACGGCTTCGCCGGCTCAAGGCCCGGTTCCGGATGCGATCGCCCAGTGCGATGCGGGTAACACCGCCGCTGGCATCCCGGTCCTCGAGAAGGCGCTGACGGACTCGAAGGTCCAGCTGCCGCCGCGCACCTAACGGTTGGAAACGATCGGTGGCCAGCCTCAGGGCTGGTCACCGGATCATAGAAAAGGCGGCCTCCGGGCCGCCTTTTTTGTGTTCGCGGCTGGAGATGCTTAACCGCAGGTCACGGAATAGATGTGCTGGACTTCGCCGGGCAGCGGCATCGCCTGCCAGGTCTTGCCGGCGTCTTGCGTCCCGAACACTTCACCGTCGTAGCGCGCGCCCATGTAGACCTGTGCGGCGTCACGCGGATGCAGGCCGATCGACATGATGGTGCCATGGACCTGCACCTTGTCGAAACGCTTCCAGCTCTGCCCACCGTCTTCGCTGCGGTAGAGCCCGCCATCGTGACTGGAGGCCGCGACGCTCAGCGCCGAGTAGAGCGTATTGGGTTCGACGGCCGAGACCTTGACGTCGCGCCCGTAGGTGGTGGGCGAGAAGCGGCCGACCTGCATGTCCTGCCAGGTGCGGCCCTGGTCGGCGCTGCGGAACAGTCCCATGCGCATCGCCGCGATCACGGCGTCGGGGTCGGCGGGATTGATGGTGACGGCATGGCTGTCGAGCATGCCCTCGGCCGTGGTGTCGCTCACGATCTTGCTCTGGAGGTGGGGCTGCTCGGCGAGCTTGATCAGGCCGGCGCTGCAGTCGGACCAGGTCTCGCCCAGGTCGGTGCTGCGCATCACGCCGTTGATTTCCAGCGCGGCATATATCTCGTCCGGCCGCTTCGGATGCTGGGCCAGCCGCATCACCCGCGAGGCGAAGGGGCCCTTGCAGTGGGTGGCCATGCCGGGATTGGGCAACTTGCGCCAGCTCTCGCCGCCATCGTCGCTGCGATAGACATCGATCGGCGAGGCGCCGGCAAAGATGCGCCTGGGATCACGCGAATCGACCAGAAAGGACCAGACTTCCTTCTTGGCATCGGGGAAGTGGGTTCGCCGGAAGGTGGCGCCGGCATCGGCGCTGCGCCACACCCCGTCGTTGGTGCCGGCGAACACGATCGCCGGATCGCCGGGATGGACGAAGACAGTGAACGTCTGGACGGTGCCCAGCACATGCTGCCAGTCGCCGCCTTTTGTGCCGCGCCGGAAGACACCGACGCGGCCGGGATGATCTGGTTTTCCGAAATAGCCGGCAACGCCCACATAGATGTTGGATTGATCGGCCATGACGGAATTCTCCCTAGTTCTTTTTGACCAGCGGGCACTCACCCTGGTCCATCGGACGGAACGCCTCCTCGGCGGACATCTTGGAGACCACCTTGTAGTAATCCCACGGGCCCTTGGACTCCGACGGCTTCTTGACCTCGAACAGGTACATGTCGTGCATCTTGCGGCCGTCGGCACGGATGTAGCTCTGCCCGAAGACCGGATCGTCCCACTTGATCTCCTTGAGCTTGCTCATCACCGCGTCGCTGTTGTCGGTGTTGGCTGCCTTCACGGCGTTCAGGTACTGCAAAGCGCCGGAATAGAAGCCGGCCTGTACGCTGGTCGGCATCTTGCCGTTGTGCTTGGCTGCGAAGCGCTTGGCGAAGGCACGGGTCTTGTCGTTGAGGTCCCAGTAGAAGGCTTCCGTGAGGTTCAGCCCCTGGGCGCGCTCCAGGCCGAGCGAATGCACGTCGGACACGAACACGAGCAGGCCGGCGAGCTTCTGGCCGCCCTTGACGATACCGAATTCGGCAGCCTGCTTGATCGCGTTGATGGTATCGCCACCGGCATTGGCGAGCCCGATGACCTTGGCTTTCGATGCCTGGGCTTGCAGCAGGAACGACGAGAAGTCGTTGGTGTTGATCGGATGCCTGACCTCGCCCACCACCTTGCCGCCGGCCTTGGTTACGACGGCGGCAACGTCACGCTGCAGGGCGTAGCCGAAGGCATAGTCGGCGGTGAGGAAGAACCAGCTGTCGCCGCCGGCCTTGACGACCGCCGAGCCGGTACCGTTGGCCAGCGCGAAAGTGTCGTAGACCCAGTGAACGGTGTAGGCGTTGCAGAGCTTGCCCGTGATGTCCGACGACGCTGGATCGGGCGCGATATAGATCCTCTTCTTGTCGGCGGCCACACGCGAGGTGGCGATCGACGAAGACGAGGCGCCGGCGCCCAGGATCACGTCGACTTGCTCGGTGTCGAACCAGCGGCCGGCGATTGTGGCCGCCACGTCGGCCTTGTTCTGGACGTCGGCCTGGACCATCTCGATCTTCTTGCCGCCGATGGTGCCGCCGAAATCCTCGATCGCCATCTGCACGGCGATGACGGCGCCGGGACCGTTGATGTCGGAGTAGAGACTCGACATGTCGGTGAGCACACCGATCTTCACCGTGCCGTCGGTCAATTGCTGGGCTGATGCAGAGGCCGACCATGCCGCGACGGCAAGCGCCGCGCTGCAGAACATGAGACGCTTCATCATTTCACTCCCTAGGCTTTCTTGTTGTGTGAAGCCTAGCAAGGTGCTGGCATGCTGCAAATAGGAGGAATCGCCGGAATGCTCGAACAGACCCTCGACCTCGCGACCAAGGACGGCGCGATGGAGACGTTCATCTGTCATCCCGAGCGTGGCGGGCCCTATCCGCCCGTGCTGCTGCTGATGGATGCGCCAGGCATCCGCGAGGCGCTGTACGACATGGCGCGCCGCCTCGCGACGTCGGGCTACTACGTCATGCTGCCGAATCTCTACTATCGCGCCGGCCGCGATACGAAATACGGTCCGGACGTCCTCAAGCACGGCAGCGAGGAGCATCAGCGGATGCGCGCGGTGCGGACCAAGATGACCATCCGGCCGGTGATGGATGACGTTGCCGCCATGATTGCCTTCGCCGACAGGCAGGCGGCGGCAAGAAAGGGGCCGGTGGGCGCTCACGGCTACTGCATGAGCGGTCCCTATGCCCTGGCAGCGGCGGCGCGCTATCCCGACCGGGTGCTGGCCGCCGCGTCCTTCTACGGCACCTGGTTGGTGAGCGACGCGGTCGAGAGCCCGCATCTCACGCTCGGCAAGGCCAAGGGGGAACTCTACATCTCCTGCGCCGAGCACGACGAGCTGGCACCGCCGGAGATGGTGAAGGAACTCAAGGCACTGTTCGACAAGTCAGGCGCGGCGGGCGAACTCGAGGTGCATCCCGGCGTCCATCACGGTTTCGCCTTCCCGCAACGCTGGTGCTACGACAAGCCTGCCGCCGAACGGCACTGGGAGCGGCTGATCGCGCTCTACCGGCGTCGCCTGGGCTAGGCTGCCCGCGCGGCGGCCGGCTTGGTGCTCTGCCATTTGTCGAGCATCTCGCGGGCGTGATTTTTCTTCGGGTCGATGTCGTTCTCGTGGCCCGGCACCTTGGCGGTCAATTCGATCACATAGCCATTGGGGTCACGGAAATAGATCGACCGGATGAAGTGGTGGTCGGAGACGCCGCGCCCCTCGCGCCCCTCGGCCTTGCCTTTGGCCATCATCTTGTCGAGCGCATCGGGTTCGACCTCCAGCGCGATATGCAGATCGAAATCATGCTGCTGCTTGAACTCGAACGGCATGTCGGGGGCCTCGAAGAAGGCCAGGCATGAGCCGTCATCGAGCTGGAAGAAAGTGTGCAACACGCCGGTCGCCCGCCCGGTCTTGGTCTGCTCGATCTTGAGCGTATGCACGAGCGGCAGGCCGAGAAAATCCTCGTAGAAGCGGCGGGTCTCCTCGGAGTCGCGGCAGCGATAGGCGTTGTGGTGCAGACCCTTGATCATGGGGGCTCTCCTTGTCAGATCGACGCGCAAGACCGTGACTCTACCACTTGGTGGGTGCCCAGCGTAGAGTAGGGCCATGCAAAAGGCCCTTCTCCTGATCGCCATGGCATTGTCGGCATGGGCTTCGCCCGCCACGGCGCAGGACTATCCCAGCAAGCCTATCCGGATCATTGCACCGTTCGGGCCGGGGACGGCGACGGACACGGTGGCGCGCGTTATCGCGTCCGAATTGTCGCGCCGCACCGGCCAGAGTGTGGTCGTCGAAAACAAGCCGGGCGCCGAAGGCCAGATCGGCGCCCAGATGGCGGCTGCGGCGGCGCCCGATGGATATACGATCTTTGTCACGACGCAGACGACGCAGGCCATCAACCAACACGTCTACAAGGCGTTGCCTTACGATCCGGTGAAGGGGTTCGCGCCGATCAGCGGGCTGTCGAGCGGTGCGCAGATCGTCATGGTGCGCAACGAGCTGCCGGTGAAGTCGGTCGCCGATCTCATTGCGCTTGCCCGTGCCCAGCCCGGCAAGCTCACCTTCGGGAGCGGCAATGGCTCGGCGCGCGGTGCCGCGGAGTTGTTCAAGATCATGGCCAAGGTCGACCTGCTGGGCGTGCCCTACAAAACCCAGCCGCAGGTCATCGCCGACCTGCTGGGTGGCCGCATCGACGTCACCTTCAGCGACTTCACCACCGGTCTGCCGCCGGTGCGCGACGGTCGGGCGCGCGGTCTGGCCGTGACCAGCCCACAACGTTATCCGGGCCTCGAACAATTCCCGACCGTGGCCGAGAGCGGCCTGCCAGGTTACGAATCGAGGCCGTGGAACGCCGTCTACGCGCCAGCCGGCACGCCGAGGCCGATCATCGACAAGCTGAACCAGCTGATCCGCGAGGCGGTGGCGTCCGAGGCTTATCAGACGCTGCTGCGCACGACGCTCGGCCTTCCATTTCCCGGTTCACCGGAAGAACTCGCTGCATTCCAGGAGAGCGAAACCCGCAAGTGGGGCGAAGTCGTGAGGATCGCAGGGATGAGGGAACCCTAGGCGCTCTGCGGTTTCCGCCGCGCCGCCGCGATCTGCCAGGCGGCGGCCACGAGCACACAGGCCGCCACGAAAAAGAAAGCCATGCGATAGCTGGCGACAGCCGCAATCAGAGCGAAGATCGGTGGGCCGAACACGGCGCCGGAAAAGGCGAGCGCGGTCTGCACGGCGGTGACGGCAGCGGCCTCGCCTTGTGGGGCGAGGTGGGCGAATTCCGCCTGCGAGGTGCCGTTCCAGCTGATGACCACAGCGCCGTAGGCCACGATCACCAGGGTAATCAGCCAGAACGGCGTGTCGGCTTCCAGCAGACCGGTGGCGACGCAGCCCACCGTCATCAGCACGCCCGTCCATCCCAGTAGCTGCATGCGTGGCACCCGGTCACCGATGCCGCCGCTCAACAGGCGCACCCCCGTGCCGACAAGCTGCGAGGCCGCCAGCACGAAGCCCGCGCGCGCGATGCTGAGACCGCAGTGCTCATAGAGGTAGGTCACCAGATAGAAGGTGAACGTGTGCTGGGCGACCACATAGACGAAGGCAGACCAGCCCAACACACGGAGCTGCGCATGGCCCAGCACGAAGCGCACGGAGCGCAGGATGCCGGTCTGCGGCCGGCTCGTAGCCGCGACCACATCCAGGCTGGCGCGCAGCGGCTCGATCAGGAAGGCGGCGAGGACCGCGGCTCCTGCGGCCACCAGGCTGGCGCCCTGCCAGCCCACCCAGCCCAGTAGAAAAGGAAAGATCAGCCCCGCCAGCGCGAAGCCGATCGGCACGCCGGTCTGTTTGATGGAGAAGACCATGCCGAACCATTCGCGCGGCACGCGTTGCGCCAGCACGTGGGCTGACGCCGGATTGATCGGTCCCTGTGCCGCGCCGATGAAAGCCACGGCCAATACGGTTGCGGCAACCAGTGCCATGGCATTGAGGGCAAGGCCGACCGCGGCCATGAGAAGCGCCGCCTGACAGACGCGGACGGCGCCCAGCCGCACGATCGGCTCAGCGGCCACCAGCGCCATGACGGCCGCCACGGCATAGATAACGGCAGTGAAGATGCCGACCAGCTTGGGATCGATCGCCAGATCCTTGGCGACGGCCGGCATCATCACCGAGAGCGACAGCACGCTGATCGAGACCATCACCTGGATGGCCAGCATGCTGGCCACAGGGATGATCGCGCGTTTCATGGTGTCGGCTTACAGGCCGTAAAGGTCGGCCTTGTTCAGGACCGTGTTGCGCAGGATGCGGATCGAGGCCACGTCGACCATGATGCCGTCGACGTTGATGGCACCCAGGCCCTGCGCCTCGGCCTCGGCATAGGCCTTCTCGAGCTTGCGGGCGCGGACGATGTCCTCGGCCTTGGGCGAGTAGACATCGAGCGCGATGTCGATCTGCGAGAGATGGATCGCCCACTTGCCGACCGCGCCCAGGATCATCGAGCGCTTGCACTCCTCGCGGAAGGCGTCGGGATTCTTGAAATCGGCGAACGGGCCGTCGACCGGGTCGATGCCGGCGGCGCGGCAGGCCATGATGAGGCGGAAGCGGGCATAGTGCCAGACGTCGCCGGGGTAGCCCGCGGAGTCGCCGACATTCTTGTTGGTGACGCCCATCGAAGCCGAGAAATCCCCCATGCCGAACACCAGGCATTCGAGCCTGGGCGTGCACTTGGCGATGGCGTCGACGTTCTGCATGCCCTCGACTTCCTCGATCAGGGCTTCCAGGCCGATGCGGCGCTTGAGCTTCAGCTTCTTCTCCATCTGATGGAGCAGCTTGTCGGCGAACAGCACATCGGCCGGCGTCATGACCTTGGTCATCATGATCGTGTCGAGATGCTCGCCGGCGCCCTCGACGACCTCGATGATGTCCTCGTAGGCATACTCGGTGGTGAGGTCGTTGATGCGCACGCAGCGGGTCTTCTTGCCCCAGTCGAGCGTCTTCAGGCCCTGGATGATCTTCTTGCGCGCATCGCGCTTCTGGCTGGGCGCAACGGCATCCTCGAGGTCGAGGAAGACGTGATCGGCCTTCGATTCGGCGGCCTTCTGGATCATCTTCTCGCTGGAGCCGGGCGTGGAAAGCTGGACGCGGCGGGCGCGGCGGGGCGGTCGGTCGGTCATGTCAAATCTCCTCAGGCAACGATCTTTTCAGCCCGCAAATGCGCAATTTCCGCGCCATCGAGGCCGAGTTCAGTCAGATAGCGGTCGGTATGCTCGCCCAGCAAGGGGGCGCGATGGCGCACGCGGCCGGGGGTCTCGGTCATCTTGATCGCCACGCCGGCGACCCGGGTGTCGTGATCGAGGCCGGGATGGGGCACCGGGACGATCATGTCGCGGGCGGCGAAGTGCGGATCGGCGAAGATGTCGCGCACATCATTGACCGGGGCGAACGGCACCTGGCCGCCGAAATGGGCGAGCAGTTCCTTCTTGGTGTGCCGGCTGGTGAAGGCCGACACGGTGGCGATGATCTCGTCCTGGTGCGCGCGGCGGTCCTGCACGGTGGTGAGGCGCGGATCGGTGCTCAGCTCCGGTCTGCCGATCAGCCGGCAGAGGATCGGCCAATGGGCATCGGCATGGGCGGCGATGGTGATGAAGCCGTCCTTGGTCGGGAACATGCCGAACGG
>JAUXRT010000364.1 GCA_030681635.1 Reyranella sp. | reverse complement strand
TCCTTGACCGACTTCGGCCCCAGGGTGGGCGGCACCACCATCATGAGTGGCGCGAGACCATGCTGCGTCACCGGCACGAAGTCCTTGAAACCGTCGTAGGGCATCTTCTTGTAGACGTAAGGGTTGATGCACATCATCGACGAGTTGACGTAGACGAACGTGTAGCCGTCGGGCGCGGCGTTCTTCGCGATCTCGGCACCGACCATGCCCTGGGCGCCAGCCTTGTTCTCGACGATCACCTGCTGGCCGAGCACGCCCGTGAGCTTCTCGGCGAAATAGCGCGCGACGACGTCGGTCTGACCGCCGGGCGGGTAGGGGGCTATCAGTTTGATCGGCTTGCTGGGCCAGGCCTGGGCCATTGCGTCAACCGACAGGAGCATCAGGGCGCCGGCGAGCGCCCCCTTCAGCATCTTCATTGTTCGTTTCCTCTGCTGCTTTTCAAAGCTTGCCATATTTTAGGGGCCGTTATCGGCATGTCGATATGGTGCACCCCGAGCGGGCGCAGCGCATCGACGATGGCGTTGCCCAGCGCGGCCGGCGCGCCGTTGGTGGGCAGCTCGCCCATGCCCTTGAGGCCGAGAAAGTTGTTGGGCGAGGGGGTGGCGATGGTCTCGACATGCAGGCCCGGCACGTCGTCGGCCCGTGGCAGGGCATAGTCCATCAGGGTGCCGCTGAGCAGCTGGCCCGTGTCCGCGTCGTAGACGGCCTCCTCCATCAGCGCATTGCCGAGCCCGTGCACGATACCGCCGTGCATCTGGCCTTCCAGCAGGCGCGGGTTCACCACCACGCCGGTGTCGGCCACGGCGGTGAAGCGGTCGAAGCGCGTGGCGCCGGTGTCGGGATCGACCTCGACCTCGCAGACCATGACGCCGGTCGGGAAGGCCTCGATCTTGTCGGCGAACACCGCGTCGCCGTCGAACGGCTTAAATGCCGCCAGCTCGAACAGGCCGACGCGCCGGTCGGTGCCCACGACCTCGAAGGCGCCGTCGCGGTAGGCGATGTCGGCCGGCGCCGTCTCCAGCCGCTCGGCGGCAAGGTCGCGGCCGCGCTGGATCACGACGTCGGCGGCGCGCGCCAGCGTCGTGCCGCTGATGATGGTCGAGGACGAGCCGCCGGTGCCGCCGCCGTGCGGGATGCTTTGCGTATCGCCCTGGCGGATTTCGATGCGCTCGACCGGCACGCCGAGCGCCGACGACAGCATCTGGGCGAAGATGGTCTCGTGGCCCTGGCCCTGGCTTTGCGTGCCGAGGCTCGCCACCAGCCGCTCGGGTTCGACCTGGACCACGACATGCTCGTCGGCGATGCCGCCGGTACCGTGCAGGTGACAGGAGAGGCCAAGGCCGCGCCGCTTGCCCACGGCCTCGCTGGCGGCGCGCCGCGCGTCGAAGCCCGGAACGTCGGCGGCGCGCAAGGCCGTCTCGAACAGTCGCGGACAGTCGGCCGCATCGTAGGTGTAGCCGCTCGCTGCCGCGTAAGGCATGTCCCCGGGCTGCAGCAGATTGAGGCGGCGCAGCTCGATCGGCGAGTGGCCGGTCTCATGGGCGGCGATGTCGACCAGGCGCTCCAACAAGAACAACGCCTCGGGCTTGCCGGCGCCGCGAATCGCATCGACTGGCACGGTGTTGGTGAAGGCGCAGTCGAAGTCGAGGCGGATCGCGGGAACGCGTTAGAGGCCGGAGATCACCTTGGACATCCCCGTGGTCGCGATGGTGGGCGCGAACATCGAGACATAGGCGCCGTAGTTGGCTTCGGCTTTTACGCGCACGCCTAAAAATTTTCCGGCGGCATCGAGTGCCAGCTCGCCCGTCGCCACGAGGTCGCGCGAGTGGCTGTCGGCCAGGGCCAGTTCGGCGCGATCGGCGGTCCAGCGGAGCCCACGCCCGAGCTTGCGCGTCGCCCAGGCGATCAGCGTCGGCTCGGCATAGATCGGATATTTTGGGCCGAAGCCGCCGCCCACATCCTCGGTGATCAGGCGCAGCTTGTCCTTGGCGACATTGAGCACGCGCTCGCACATCAGCCGGTGCGGGATTTGCACGCCCTGCGAGCCGAAGGTGACGGTGACGAGATCGGCGCCGGCGTCGTAGGCCGACCAGGCGGCGCGGGTCTCCATGTAGTGCACGATCTGGCGTGGCGAGCGGATCGTCAGCTTGGAGACATGCGCCGCCTTGGTGAAGGCGGCGTCGGTGGCGGCGGCATCGCCCTTGCTCCAGCGGCACATCAGGTTGCCGGGCACCTCGTCATGGACCAGCACCGCACCGGGGCGGAGCGCCTGCGCCACGGTCACGACGGCGGGCAGTTCCTCATAGTCGACGACCAGCAGATCGGCCGCGTCGCGCGCCTGGTCGAGCGTGTCGGCCACGATCATGGCGACGATATCGCCGACATGGCGCACCTTGCCGACCGGCATCGGCAGGTGCGGCGGCTCGCGATGGCGGTTGCCGGCCGCGTCCTTGATCTCGCTGATGGCGGGCAAATGGCCGAGCTTGTCGGCGGCCGTGTCCTGGGCGGTGTAGATCGCGGCAACGCCCGGTGAGGCGAGCGCCGCCTCCCTGTCGATGCCGGCGATCCGGGCATGGGCATGCGGCGAGCGCACGAACAGGACGGCCAGCGTTCCCGCCGGTGCGGTGTCGTCGGTGTAGCGGCCCTTGCCGGTCAGGAACCGCCGATCCTCGCGCCGCGCGATCGACTGGCCGAGTTTCAGCGGCGCGTTCATGCGGCGGTCTAGGCGGCCAGCGCGTCGCCGATGACTTTTAGCGCGGTGTCGATCTCGGCGCGGTTGACGTCGAGATGGGTGACGGCGCGGATGCGGTTGCCGGCGGCAGTGCCCATGCCGACGCCGCGCTCCTTGCAGGCCTCGACCAGCTTGGCCGTGGTCCAGCCCGGCTTGGTGATCTCGAAGAAGACCAGGTTGGTCTCCATGCGCGGCACGTCGATCTTCAGGCCCTTGATGTTGGCGATGCCCTCGGAGAGATGGCGCGCATTGTCGTGGTCCTCGGCGAGACGGTCCCAATTGTGTTCCAGGGCATAGAGTGCCGCCGCGGCGATCACGCCGGACTGGCGCATGGAACCGCCCAGCATCTGCTTCTGGCGCCAGGCTTCCTTGATGAAGTCCTTGGAGCCGGCGAGGCTCGCACCGACCGGGGCGCCCAGGCCCTTGGTATAGTCGAGCCAGAGCGAGTCGACGCAGGCCGCGTAGTCGCGCGCCTTGGTGCCCGATTTGACGGAAGCGTTGCAGAGCCGTGCGCCATCCATGTGGAGGCTGAGGCCGGCTTCGCGCGCCACCTTGGTGACGCCTTGCATGGTGGCGAGCGGCCAGACCGTGCCGCAGCCGCCGTTGGAGGTGTTCTCGATCGACACAAGGCGCGAGCGCGGCGCGTTGCGGCTGTTGGGGTCGCGCAGGGCTTCCTTGACCTGCTCGCCGGTGAAGACGCCATGGGGACCATCCAGCATGCGGATCATGACTCCGGCATTGGCGGCGGTGCCGCCGCCCTCGGCATTGATGATGTGCGCGGTACGGTCGGCGATGACCTCATCGCCCAGACGGCAATGAACGCGGATAGCGATCTGGTTGCCCATCGTGCCGCTCGGCAGGAAAACCGCGTCTTCCTTGCCTAGGAGCTCGCAGACGCGATCGCGCA
>JAUXRT010000261.1 GCA_030681635.1 Reyranella sp. | reverse complement strand
GTCGAGGAGCGGTGCGTCGGCGACAGGCCCCGACACAGGGGCCGGCATCGGCGCATGGGTCTGGCCGCGCCGCTCGATTTCCTCCCACACGGCCTGAGGGTCGAGCGAGGTTTCGGCCCAGACGATGACGATGGAATAGAGGCCGAGGGCGTAGACGGCGGGGCCGATCTCGATATGAACCAGATCGCCCAGCTTGGTGTAGGCCACGAACACGCCCAGCAGCAGCACCTCCAGCATCGCCCAGGTTTTCAGGCGCAGCGCCAGCCGGAAGACGCCGCGCAGGTTGGGCGGCATGGTCGACAGCTTGAGGCCGACCAGCACGTAGAGCATGCCCGCGAGCCGGACCAGCGGTGCAAAGGCGGTGGTGAAGGCGACGGCCAGCGCCAGCGGCCACAGGCCGCGATCGATCAGCTCCCACGGTCCCGAATTCAGCGTCGTCTCGTGCACGATCCCGGCCGTCGAGACCTTCATCAGCATGGCGAGCCACAGCACGCCCAGCAGCACCAGGGCGGCGGCGGTGAGCGCCAGACAATGGTCCATCGGCTCGGCCCGGGTGGCGCGCAGCACCGTGCCGCAGCGCCCGCAATTCGAGCGCAGGTCGGGACCGAGCGCCGGCACGATCTGGAACAGGCCGCAGCCCGGGCATTCGCGGAGCTGCGGTCGGGTCATCGGTCCCTCTGCCTGGACCGCGGTCATCTAGGTCTGCAGGAGCGCCGCGATCCCGTCGGCGAGCTCGGCCACGGCGTCGCTGGTGGCGGCCACGTGGCCCGCAGTGTCGGGCGTCGCCACGGGCTTGCTGATGGCGAAGTTGCGGGCGACCGAACGGGTCGGGCGGTTGAACTGCACGGCCACCTGGGCCAGCAGGATGACGGCGCCTGCCTTGTCGGCATCAAGGCGCTGGATGTCGACGCCGACCACGGCATTGGGGTCGGCCGTGATCGCGCCGCTCTCGCTATAGACCTTGGAATTGGGCAGGCGCTGCGAGAGTTCGATGACCAGCACGCGGCCCAGCATGGTGCCCAGCGGCTCGCCCCACCAGGCATTGGCGCGGACGTCGAGCTTATAATCTTCCGAGGAGCGCACGATCTCCTTGCGGTCGAGATAGCCCGGCAGGCCGATGTCGCGGAGCTGCGCGACGCGCGGCCCCTTGGGCAGGCTGGGGCCCTGGCGCACGGCGAGCGTGTAGAGGCCGGGCTCCGGCGACGAGCCGCAGGCAGCCAGGGCGGGCAGCCCGAGGGCCGGGAGTGCCAGAACGCCGAGGCGGCGGCGGCCGAATCCGATCGGTTTCATTCCTTGCCCGGGTTGGTGCGGCCCTTGATCAGGGCTTCGGGGTGACGTGACAGAAGGTCGGCCAGCGCGCGGATCGAACGCGCCGTATCGGTGAGCTGCGGGATCAGGCGATCGAGGTCGCGGTGGAACTTGGAGCTGCCGCCATAGCCCTGGTCGACCGAGCCGATCAGGCGGTTGGCCTTGGTGACCGCGTCCTGGAACTGGTTGGCGATCTCCGGCAGGCGCTTGAGGGCGGGCGAGGCATCCTTGTCGAGCTTGCGGGCGATGTCCTGGACATCGATCATCGCACCCTCCAGCGCCGCCAGCGTCTTCTTGAGCTGCGGCCCGTTGATCGTGTCGTCGAGGCCCTGGGCTGCTCCCGACAGGTTGCGGCCGATGCGGTCGAAATCGATGCGGTTGATCTTGGACAGCAGCTCGTTGGCCGAACGGGTGATGCTGTCGAAGCCGCCGACTTCGTATGCCGGCACGACATAGACATCGCCGTCGCGGCGGAGGTCGGCCGGCGGCGCATGCGGCATCATCTCGAGGGCGACGATCTTCTGGCCGGTGATCAGGCTGGGCGCCTGCAGCGTTGCCCGCAGCCCGCGCTTGACCATTTCCTCGGCGAGGTCACCCGGGACCATGCCCTTGGTCGCCGACGAGATGCCGGTCACGCGATCGGCCTCGATGCGATAGTGCACCGGCGCCACGATGCGATCCTTCGTACGGTCGTAGACGAGGTTGACGTCGGTGACCTCACCGATCTTGAGCCCGTACAGCGTCACGTCGGCGCCGACGGCGAGGCCGGCGACGGAGCCCTCGAAGTTCGAGACCATCTGCAGCTGCCGGCCGAAGCCCGCCGCCTTCGCCACCTCGATGCTGGCGTAGAGCGGGAACCGGAAGTGCGACGGGGCGACCGGCGACGCCGGGACGGCCGGCGTATCGAAGGCGATGCCGCCCAGCAGCAGGGCGCGCAGCGATTCGAACTGCACGTCGATGCCGTTGGCGGTGAGTTTCACCTGCAGGCCCGAAGCGTTCCAGAAAGACGAGTCCTGGTGCACGTACTTGTCGAACGGGTCGCGCACGAAGGCATGGATGGTGACGTTGTTGGCAAGGTCACCGATATCCCAGCCGAGCACGGTACCGACGTCGAGGTCGCGGAAGAAAACCGGCGAGCCCAGGCTGATCGATCCGAGCCGCTTGCTGTCCAGCTTGAACGTGGTGCCCTTGGCCGAGGCCTGGAGGACCGGCGGATCGCGGTTGCCGACGAAGCTGCGCTGCGGCGTACCCTTCTCGGTCGTCGGCCGCATGCCGAAGGAGGAACCGGACAGCAGCGTGTCGAGGCCGGTGACATTGCCAGCGAAGAGCTGCGGCTTGACCACCCAGAAGATCGTCTTGTTGGTCAGCAGATCCTCGGCCTCTCGGACGGTTTCCACCGTGACGAGCACCTTGGAGAGGTCCGGCGCGACGGAGATCGTCTTGACCGTTCCCATCACCACATTGCGGTACTTGAGCTGGGACTGGCCGGCCGTCAGCCCGGCTGCGGTGTCGAAGGCGATGGTGATGGTCGGGCCGCGCTGGGAATAGGTGTCCCAGGCAAGCCACGCCGCGATCAGCCCGGTGAGGATCGGCACGATCCAGACCAGCGGGATGCGGCGCCGGCTGTGCACGCCTGCCGTTGGCACCTTGGCCGGCTGAATTTGGGCCGGCTGAATTTGGTCGGTCATCGTCCCCAGTTCCGCGGCGAGCCCCCGCCGATGTTGCCTGAAAGTAATGGATTCCGGCCTAGCCGCAACCGCCTCGCGATATCAGCGCCCCGGCAGTGGCGCCAGGGCGTCGCGCAACCCGATATTCGGAATCTGCATCAGCCCATCGAACGGCTGGCCCAGCTCCAGGATGAGGAAGATCGCGGTGGAAGCCGAAAAGACGCAGACGAACAGGACCGTGACGATCGTGCGGTTGGGTGGCGCCGACACGGCGAAGCTGCCGAAGATAAAGGAAAGCCACAGGACGAGCGCCGTCATGAAGGGCCGCGAGATCGAATCGGCCGGCTGGGTGAACAGGATCAGGCGGGTCTGCGACACGTCGGTGCTGAGCTGAAGCGCCCGGGCCTGCAACGATATCTGAACGGGGTTGTGCGGCACCAATGCGCGAACGCCGTAGAGAACGGACTCGCTGCGCGAGTAGGGCAGCGCGGCAATCGCCACGCCGGCATCCTCGCGCCAGATCGAGTTGATCATCGGTACGATGCTGTCGCGCAACGACTTCCTGAGCAGCGTGGCTTCCGGGCCGTATTCTTCCAGGACGTGGTCGAGCTCGATGATGTCGGCGGTCAGGCGGGTGACGGTGGCGCTGGTCTGCTCGAAGGACCCCCGTGTCGAGGCGAACAGCAGGGCCAGCACGACCGCGGACATGGTGGCGATCAGCGCCGTCGCCAGCCGGATGACATCCTTCGAATCTCCGACCAGGTGGTGATCGGGCACCCTCGACCGGATGAACATCCCGAACAGCGTGCTGCCGAAGATCAGCGCAAAGGCGATCGAGGCGGCAACGATGGCGGGCACGCGATCAGCGCTCTCGGTCGTCGATGTCGCGTGCCAGGACCTCACGCTTGCCAACGTGGTTGGCGGAACTCACGACACCTTCGCGCTCCATGCGCTCGACGATGCGGGCGGCCCGGTTGTAGCCGATCTGCAGGTAGCGCTGGATGAAGCTGGTGCTGCACTTGCGCTCGCGCGCCACCAGGGCGATCGCCTGGTCGTAGAGCTGGTCGCTCTCGCCTTCCTCGCTGTCGCCCGGCAGGCCGAGGCCTTCGGCGTCGGCATCGGGATCGTCGGTGACCGATTCGATGTAGGCCGGCGCGCCCTGGGCACGCAGGTGGCGCACCACCTCCTCGACCTCGCCGTCCGACACGAACGGCCCGTGCACACGCGCGATCTTGCCGCCGCCCGCCATATACAGCATGTCGCCCTGGCCCAGCAGCTGCTCGCCACCCTGCTCGCCCAGGATGGTGCGGCTGTCGATCTTGGACGTCACCTGGAAGGAGATGCGGGTCGGGAAGTTGGCCTTGATGGTGCCGGTGATGACATCGACCGACGGCCGTTGCGTCGCCATGACGACGTGAATGCCGGCGGCGCGCGCCATCTGGGCGAGACGCTGAACGGTGGCCTCGATCTCCTTGCCGGCGACCAGCATCAGGTCGGCCATTTCGTCGATGATGACGAC
>JAUXRT010000334.1 GCA_030681635.1 Reyranella sp. | reverse complement strand
GCCATCCTGGCGCACACGACGATGTCGCCGCAGGCGGCCAAGGCGCGGGCGATCGAAATGCTCGAGCTGGTGCGCATCCCCTCGCCGGCCCAGCGCGTCGACGACTATCCGCACAGCCTGTCGGGCGGCATGCGCCAGAGGGTCATGATCGCCATGGCACTGTCGTGCGAGCCGTCGCTCTTGATCGCCGACGAGCCCACGACGGCGCTCGACGTCACCATCCAGGCGCAGATCCTGGATCTCCTGCAGGACCTGCAGCGCCGGCTCGGCATGGCGATCCTGATCATCACCCACGATCTCGGCGTTATCGCCGAGGTGGCCGACGATGTGCTGGTCATGTACGCGGGCCAGATCGTCGAAAGCGCGCCGGTCAATGCGCTGTTCGCCGACCCGCAGCACCCCTACACGATCGGGCTTTTGGGCTCGATCCCGCGCCTCGACGTCGAGCGCGCGCGGCTGGCCACCATCGAGGGCACGGTGCCCAGTCCCAACAACCAGCCGAAAGGTTGCCGCTTCGCGCCGCGCTGCCCCTTCGCCGACCGCCGCTGCCACGACGAGCCGCCGCCGTTGCGAGAACTCGGGACCGATCATCGTGTCGCTTGCTGGAAGGCTCCTGTTGATGAGTGACACAACCCCCGTTCTTCAAGTCCCAGTTCTTCAAGTGGACGGTCTCGTAAAGCACTTCCCCGTGAGCCGCGGCCTGATCCGCCGCAAGGTCGTGGGGCTCGTGCGCGCCGTGGAAGGCGTCACCTTCGAGATCGCCCGCGGCGAGACCCTGGCGTTGGTGGGTGAATCGGGCTGCGGCAAGTCGACCACCGGGCGTTTGGTGCTGCGCCTGATGGACCCCACCGAGGGCTCGGTGCGCTTCAAGGGCGAGGAGATCGCCAACCTCGACAAGAACTCGCTGCGCCGCCTGCGCCGGCACATGCAGATCATCTTCCAGGACCCTTATGCGTCGCTGAACCCGCGCATGACCGTGGGCGAGATCCTGGCCGAGCCGATGGCGGTGCATGGGCTGCACACCGAAGCCGAGCGCGAGACGCGCGTGAAGGAACTGCTCGACGTCGTGGGCCTGCTGCCGGAGCACCACCGGCGCTACCCGCACCAGTTCTCCGGCGGCCAGCGCCAGAGGATCGGCATCGCCCGCGCGCTGGCGGTCAATCCCGACCTGATCGTCTGCGACGAGCCCGTCTCGGCGCTCGACGTCTCGATCCAGGCGCAGATCGTGAACCTGCTGCAGAACCTGCAGCGCCGCTTCGGCCTCTCCTACCTCTTCATCGCCCACGACCTCGCCGTGGTAAAACACATCAGCGACCGCGTCGCGGTGATGTATCTCGGCAAGCTGGTCGAGATCGCCACCAAGCGCGACCTCTACGACCGGCCGCGGCATCCCTATACGCAGGCCCTGCTGTCGGCGATCCCGCGGCCCGACCCCAGCGTGCGCAAGGAGCGCATCCTGCTGGCGGGCGACGTGCCCAGCCCCTTTGCGCCGCCGCCGGGCTGCCGCTTCCACACCCGCTGCCAATATGCCCAGGCACGCTGTCGCCAGGAGGAGCCCCTGCTGCGCGACGCCGGCCAAGGTCATCGCGTCGCCTGCCACTTCTTCGAGACGCTGCCGGTCCCGGCCGCGGCCACCTCGCTGGCCGCCGGTGGCGGCAAGTTTGCCGTCCGCCTGGCCGCCTTCGAAGCGGCGAAGACGGCGCGCAGCGCCTGACCGGCGGCGGGCCCAACTTTTCAAAAAGGGCCCAAAGTCGCCCACGGAAATTTGGCTCCAGAACCGCCCTGGAGCCAATGGATCCGGCTTTTTTCTGCCCTCCTCGGGCCCACCTGAAACGTCGGTGGGTTGGGCCCGAAGTTGGGCCCGCACCTGTCCCCTGCCCTTGTCCCCGGTTCGATGCCGGGGCCTCGTTCGTTCGTCGTAGCGGCCGTCGCTCTCTTCGGGCCTGGGGCGCCTGGTAGGTCCGGCGTCGTTGTTGCCTTCCCGACGGCCGTCGGGGAGGCAGGCTCATTCTGTGTCTGTCCACGGGTCAGGACCCGCGGCGGCGACCCTGCGCTTCGAGCGCGAAACCCGTGGATGGCCACGGGCGGGTCCTTGCCGGAATAGAGGATCGGCACAGTTCAGACGCCGGCCAACTCTCAATCTGTGGTTGTGGCGCTCTTTTCAATGAGTGCTATTTTGCGAAAGCACCATGAATGCCCCTCCGCCCTCTCTCAGCGAGAAGATCGGCCAAGTGACCATCCTTTGGCTGTTCACCACTTTCTTCAGCGTCCCTCTCTGGGACTTGGCAGACTTGTTGTTCTACGCCTTCCGCTTCGGATCACCTCACTCGCTGTCGGAAATTTTTCTCAAGCCCGTGGGGACCGTTTTCGCGCTGATGCTTATGTTCGCAATAGTTGCGGAACACGGTATCGGATCGATCGCCGACCGCTACTGGCCAGCTTTCTTGATTTCATCCGCCTTCACGGCCTTGTTCCTGCGGTGGTGGTGGTGGCGGCGCAGCTAGAGTCGCGCCGCCCACAACGCCGGTTCAGTCAAAGGCACCACTCGCCCCCGCCTTGTGACCGAGCACGATGAACTGGCGCGTCCGCGGATGCAGACCATCCGGCTCATTGGGGCTGTAGTTGCTAGAATTCAGCCACGCATATTTGCCAGCAACCCACAACGTCGCCTCGAGCCGAAACCCTGCTTGCTGCATGAACAGCCCGACGTTGAAGTTTGAGACGTTCCAGAACTGGCGCAGTTGGACAAAGCCCGACTTCTCGCCGGCGGCGGCCTTCCGCTGATAGTCGAACTCGCCTCCCTGAGCGATCGCCGCTCGGGTCTGCTCATAGACTTGTTCAAAGATCGTCAGGGAAGGTATCGCACCTCCCGGAGCGAATGTGGCGGCCAGGCCACTCAGGCCGTTTCTGCCAGCGGCCCGCCCTGCCGCGGCGACGCGGCGGAGATTGTCGACCGGCGACATGAGATACTCGGTCGGGGAATAGGGATCTGGCACCTTTGAACCATCGGGCAGGCGAACGGCATGCCCAGCAAATTTCTCGAGAGACTTCAGATACTCGCGGTCGTCCGAGCGGTCGCTCCATTTCTGCGAGCGGATGCGCTCATCAAGCGCCACGGAGCCAAGTTGGGCGAGTGAAGGGCCGACCTCGGCAGGGAGACCAACATCGGCTGATGTCGGCTTGTCGTCCTGCTGCTGATCAAGGCTACCGCCCGATACCCTGATGAAGCCTTGCGCCGCCCGATCGATCTCGTTGGCCGCCGATCGCCTCTTCGCGATCCGTGCCTGCCGCTTCTCTTCCAGGACGTCGTAGGCATAGTCCGTCAGCTGCTCGCGCTTGATGATCGGCACGATGTAGTCGACCGTCCGTTTCACGATGGCGTCGAGGTCGGCGTGGTTGGGGTCGCGGCCCTCAATGACGGGAAAGGCTTTTAGATCACGCCGCAGCAGGGCCGCAGCCCGCCCCGACGCGCTCAACCGGCGGTCCATCCAGGGCGCTTTGCGCATGTAGGCGAAGGGATCGTGCCGCTCCATCGGCGGTTCTTCGGCGGCCGCTTCCTCGGCCGGCGGTTCCTGGGCGGGCGGTTCCGCCGGGGCCGGCCGTTCTTCGATAACAGGTCCCGATGGGCCCAGCTCCGCGGGGAGAGACTCCTCGGGGAGAGGCTCTTGCGGCGTCGCCTGTGCCGGCGGGGCGGCGGCGGGTGGAGCGGTCTCTTCCGACGGTTCGACAGAGTGCTGCCCGTCGGGCGTGAAGTGGATTTCGGGAAATACATAGATCGGCGCACCGGACTCGTTCGGCTCGTTCATGGCGGTCTCCGGAAACGGAAAAGGCCGCCCGGAAGGGGCGGCCTGGGATCGCGGGAAGCGGACAGCAGAAGGCCCGCACCGGGGTTTTCCGGGCGGGCCGCGATGGGGATGCACCACCCCTATCGTAGGATATTTATTACCATAATCCTGCTGAATCTGCAAATCTAAGATCGCTGGTCTAGTATGCGGCCATGACAGGGCAGCACCCCGGCCGCGCCAGCGGCACAGAAGGCTATGGCGAGACGGCCGACGTGCTGGTGAAACAGTATGAGAGCCGCACGTTCGCCGACGTCCATCGCGGCCTCCTGCCCCTGCTCCCGGCCGCACCCGCCCGCGCCCTCGATATCGGCGCCGGGACCGGCCGCGACGCCGCCGCCCTGGCCGCCCTGGGCCACACGGTGCTGGCCGTCGAGCCAACGCCCGAGATGCGCGCTCACGGAAAGCGCCTGCACCTGTCGCCCGCCATCGAATGGCTCGATGATTCCTTGCCCGAGTTGGCACGCGTCCGGGAATGTGGTGGGTGCTTCGACCTCGTCATGATGACGGCTGTCTGGATGCATCTCGACGAGGCCGAGCGGACGCGCGCCATGGAATGCGTCTCGGGCCTGGTCGCGCCGGGCGGGCTGATGACCCTGTCGCTGCGGCACGGGCCGGTGCCGGCCGGCCGACGCATGTTCGATGTGAGCCCGGCCGAGACCCGCGCGCTGGCCGCCCGCCACGGCCTCGAGACAGTCTACGAGAGAGATCGGCCGTCCGTCTTCAACGCCGATGGTGTGTGGTGGGACGTTCTGGCTTTTCGGGCCCCGCCCCGCTCGTCCCCTTGAGCACGACATCGCGCAGCGTCGCCACCGCACGGTCGATCTCCGCTTCGGGCGTGCCGGCGTAGCCCAGGATCAGGCCGTGCCGCTTCGGCCGTCCGGCGTAGCAGACCGAGAGCGGCTGCACGACGACGCCGGCTTCGGCCGCCGCCTTCGTCACCGCGAGGTCGTCGAACGATTTGGCCAAGGCGCCGACGGGTTTCGCGATCAGGTGCATGCCGCCGGGGTCGGGCGCGATCGCCAGCAGGCCATCCAGATGCCGGTCCGCCGCCCTGAGCAGTGCCTCGCGTCTGATGGCATAGAGCAGGCGCGTGCGACGCAGGTGCGCCGCGAGATGGCCTTCGGAAATGAAACGCGCCAGCGCGCCCTGGGCCATCAAGGGCGCGCGCACCGAGATCCAGTCCATCAGCCGTTCCGTCACCTCCACGAGCGAAGACGGCAGGACGAGGAAGCTGAGACGCAGCGCCGGGAACAGCAGTTTTGAGAAGCTGCTGAAGTAGGCGACTCGGCCGGAGCGGTCGAGCGCGCGCAGCGGCGCCAGCGGCCGGCCGCTGTAACGATACTCGCCGTCGAAATCGTCCTCCGCGATCCAGCCCTTATGACGCTCGGCCCAGCTCAGCAGTTTTAGACGGCGCTGCAGGCCGAGCACGGCGCCCAGCGGAAAATGATGGGCGGGCGCCACGACGGCGAGGCGCGCCTCGGGATCTGCGGCTTGCGCCGCCTCGAGTGGGAAGCCCGCGTCGTCGATGTGCACCGGCACCGCGCGCACCGATGCCGCCGCCAGCGCGTCGCGCACGCCGACAAACCCCGGCTCCTCGATCCAGGCGGCGTCGCCGGCATCGAGCGCGACCTCGGCGAAGAGGGCCAGCCCGTGGCGGATGCCGGTGGTGATGACGATCTCGCGCGCTTCGCAGGTAAAACCGCGCGCCACGCCGAGGTAGGTCGCGACCGCTTCGCGCAGGCCGGCATGGCCGAACGGGTGCGCGGCGGCGGCTTCCGCCGACGGCCGCCGCCATTCGCGCTCCAGCAGCTTGGCCCACAGTGCGAAGGGAAAGGCCTCGCGGTCGGGCTGGCTGGTTGGGAAGGCGAGCGGCAGGGCGTCGGTCACGACCGGCGGGCTGGCAGCCAAGAGCATGCGGGCGCGTCTCGCTACGGTGGGGCGGGCAATCTGCAGCGCTTCCAAGGGCACCGGCGTGCGCGGCGCATATAACATCTCGTCGGGCAGGTTGGCCGCCACCGCCATGGCCGAGCCCGGCTGGCCCACGACGTAGCCCTCGGCCACGAGCTGGTCGAGCGCCAGCACCACCGTGCCGCGGGCGCAGGCGAGATCCTGCGCCAGCAGCCGCGACGACGGCAGGCGCGTGCCGGGCTTCAACCGGCCTTCCAGGATGGCGCGCCGCACCTGCTCGCCGATCTGGCGATGCAGCGGCCGGCGGCTCGCGGGGTCGAGCGTGACGCCGAGGGGCGACGCGCGACGCGGGCGATGGCTCGGAACTGGTCTAGTCACTTTCCCTAAAACCGGCCCTTTCACCTGATCCGTATCGCGACGATGGTCGGCCCGCAAGCAACCCCTCCTTTGGTGCGCCCCAGGAATCCCATGACCAGCCCTCCCGATTCAGTCGATCCCGCCGCGAGCTATCCCGTCACCAACGTTAACAAGGTGAAGCGCGTCCATGATCGCGGCCGCTACGACAAGGACACCATCCACGCGATCCTGGATGCCGCCCTGGTCTGCCACATCGCCTATGTCATCGACGGCCGGCCCTACTGCACGCCGACCGGCTTCTGGCGCGAGGGCAGCCACCTCTACTGGCACGGCTCCTCGGCCAGCCGCATGATCCGCAACCAGAAGGAAGGCGTCGACGTCTGCCTCACCGTCACGCATCTCGATTCGCTGGTGATGGCGCGCTCCGGCTTCCACCATTCGGTGAACTATCGCGCCGTCATGGCCTTCGGGAAGGCACATGTCATCGACGACCCGGAAGAGAAGCTGAAGCTGATGGACCGCTTCATCGACCGCATCTACCCGGGCCGCTCCAATCTCATCCGCCAGCCGAACAAGCAGGAGTTCAAGGCGACCACCATGATCGGCATGGAGATCGAGACGGCGTCGGGCAAGATCCGCAACACCCATGTCGCCGACGAGGAAGAAGATTACGAGGGCGTGCCGGCCTGGTCGGCGCTGTATCCGATCACGCAGGTCCTCGGCGAGCCGTCCGACTGCCCACGCCAGCTCCCCGGCCTCACCCGCCCCGACGGGATGTCCGACTTCGAGCCCGGCTCGCGCTTCGACGAGCTGATGACGAAGAGCTATCGCCGGACTTTCGGAGGCTGAGCCGCCGCGCGGCGGGCCATCACCAACTGCCTCGTCGTCGCTTCGGCCTCGGCGACCGCCCACTTCACGAACGCGCGCACACGCTCGTCGCCCATCAGGGCGGCGGGCCAGCGCACGACATGGGCCTTGCTCGACGCCATGTCCCAGGACGGCGCCAGCACGCGCACCAGCCGCCCGTCCTTCAGCGCATCGTGCACCAGCAGCGAGCGCGCCATGACGACGCCCGCCCCCTGCAGCGCCGCGGCGATCGCGGTGTGGATGGTGCCGAAGCGCAGGGCGGCCGCCGGCGGCTTGCCCGCGATGCCCAGCCGCTCGAACCAGACGGGCCATGACCATTCCGCCCCCTGGCCGCGGCCGGGTTGGCCCTTGTGCAGCAGCGGCAGCTTCGCGAGTGCCCGCGGATCCCGCAGCGGTTTGCCGCCCGGCAACAATTCGGGAACGCAGACGGGAAAGACCTGCTCCTGGAACAGCAGGCGCTGGGTCGAGGACGAGCGCGCCGTCGCTGCAGGCTGCCAGAGGATCTGGACGTCGATGTCGGGCGCGCGCGGCTCGATCTCGCTCTCCACGATGGTGAGCTCGACTTCCATGCCGACGTTTGCCGTCGCGAAGGCCGGCAGCCGTCGCACCAGCCAGTAGTCGGCAAGCGCCGCGCCCACACCGACCCGTAGTCCCGACGGCACGGCGACGGCACGACACCGTGTGCGGAG
>JAUXRT010000332.1 GCA_030681635.1 Reyranella sp. | reverse complement strand
GGCCCGGCGTGTGGTCGGCGCGGTCGGCGAGGCCCACGCGTTCGAGCGCGGCATGGCCCAGCGCATCGGCCTCGGCGCGCGACTTGCCCGCCACCTTGCGCAGCGCCAGCGTCACGTTGCCGAGCGCCGTCATGTGCGGATAGAGGTTGAAGGATTGGAACACCATGCCGATGCGCTGACGGGCATGGTTGATGTCGGTCCTGGGATCGAGCATGTCGATGCCGTCGACCACGATCGAGCCGGAGGAAGGTTCCTCCAGCCGGTTGAGGCAGCGCAGCAGGGTCGACTTGCCCGAGCCCGAGGGCCCGATGACGAACACCAGTTCGCGCTCAGCCACCTTCAGATCGACGCCCTTCAAGACATGAAGGGCGCCGAAATGCTTGTGGATCGCGCGTGCGTCGACGATATCAGCCACGCTGTCAGCTGCACTTGAGCTCATGCGGGGTCGGATCGTAGCCCGGCATGCCGGGGACGCCGTAGCCCGGGGTGATGACGACGGCGAGATCGTCGGCCTCGGGCTTTTTGCCGAACCATTTCTCGGCCATCTTGGCGATGGTGCCGTCCTTCTTCATGCAGTCGAGTGCGTCCTGCAGCTGGTTGCGGAGCGCCACGTTGTCCTTGCGCACCGGCGCCGCCCAATGAGCCCGCGTCTCCTTCAGTTCGAGGTCGGCGATGAACTGCGGGTTCTTCGAGGCGGCGTAGACGATGGTGGTGTTGCCGCCCAAGGTCGCGTAGGCGCGGCCCGAGAGCACGGCCTGCGTGGCGTCAGGCTGGGTGTCGTAGACCTGCACGGTGAAGCCGTACTTCTCGGCCATCTGCTTGGAGAGCGTCTCGTAGGGCGTGCCCTTGTTGACGGCGACCGTCTTGCCCTTGAGGTCTTCCCACGCCTTGATCGGCACGGAGCCCTTCTTGATGCCGAACTGGAAGGCGGTCCACAGGTAGCCCGAGGTGAACAGCATCGCCTCGGCCCGCTCCTTGGTGACGGTGGTGGGGGCGGCGATGAAGTCGTAGCGGCCGGCCTGCATGCCGGGAATGAGGGTCGAGAAGCTCACGGCATCGATGGTGATGTCGCGCTTCATGCGCTTGGCGGCCTCGGTGAAGAGATCGATCTGGAATCCTTCGATGCCGCCGCCGAGCTTGGGCATGGCGTGCGGGGCGAAGGTGCCGTCGACGCCGGTCTTGAGCGGCGGCTGTTTGTCCTGCGCGAGCGCGGGGCCGGCGCAGATCAGCGCGGCCAGCGCTGCTGTCGCGAGGCGACGATGCATCATACCAAGTCTCCCATGTTTGATTCCCCAACGGCCCACGTTAGAATGGATAGCAAGGATTGTTGAGTAGCAATTTGGAGACCAAAGCCCGCATGGGCCGGAGCATCCTGCGCGCAACATTCCGCTACGGTGTGGGCCGCTACGGTGTGGCGGCGCTGGCATCGCTGGCGGTTTCCTGGCTCTCCTGGCACGTCCCCGGCACCATCGACGTCGAGACCTACTGGCTGCCGTGGCTGGCCGCGGTTTCGCGGTACGGGCTGATCGAGGGTTTTACGGTCGCCGCCGGCGACTATCCGCCCGGCGCCGCTTCCCTCCTGTTCCTGGCACGCTGGCTGCTGCCGACCGCGGACGGCATGACGGTGCTGAAGGCGCTGCTGGCGGCCGCCCAGCTGGGCTCGACGCTATTCGTGCTGGCCCAGACCGGCAGGCTGGCTCTTTCGCTCTTTTGTCTCGCCGCCGTGGCCCTGTCGGCCTCGATGCTGGCCTATCTCGATATCCTGATGGCCATTCCCCTGCTGGTCGCCTTCTTTGCCGCCCTCGACCGGCGCCCCATCCTGTCGGCTGCGGCCTTCGGGGTCGCCTGCCTCATCAAGTGGCAACCCCTCGTCGTGGTGCCGTTCATGCTCGTCATCTGGTTCGAGCAGGCGCGACCCGAGCCGCGCCGTCACCTCGCGGCCGCCGCCCTGCTGGCGATCGTGGCCGGCCTGGTCGCCTGGATGTTCTGGCCGGCGATCTGGAGTTCCTTCGCGCAGGCCTTCGGCCATGTCGGCTGGAGCGCGCATGCCCTCAATTTTCCCTGGTTCGTGCAGATCGTCCTGGGCTATCGACCCGAAATCATCCAGGCCCCCGGCGCGCCGCTGCTCGGGCTGCGGGTGATCTTCGCCGCCCTCTACCTCCTGCTTCTCGGTGCGGCCATCTGGATGGGCATCAGGCGCCAGCGCGGTGACGCGATGGTCATAATGCCGTTCGCCCTGGCCGCGTTCCTCGCCTACTTCACGTTCGCGGCCGGGGTGCACGAAAACCACCTGTTCGGCCCCATGCTGCTGGCCTTCGTCCTGTGGTCACGCAACCCGCGTTTCCGGACGGCGGCGATCGCGCTGGCGATCTTCGCCAACCTCAACCTCGCCGTCTTCTATGGCCTCACCGGCGCCCCGCCCTTTGCCACGGGTCCCGCCTTCGCCTGGCTCACCGGCATTCTCTCCGCCTTCTCCCTGCTGCTATTCGCCCACGTCCTGAGCCGCCTTGCGGTCGCAAGGAGGATTGTTGAATGAGCAAATCGCAGGCATCCTTGGCGCCATGGATCGCATTCTCGTCATCAATCCCAATTCGACCGAAACCGTAACCAAGGGCATCGATGCCGCCATGGAGCCGCTGCGCATGAACGGCGGCCCCGTCATCGAGTGCGTGACCCTGAAGGACGGCCCGCCCGGCATCGAGAGCCAGGCCCATGCCGAGCAGGTCGTGGGACCGATCGGCAAGATGGTGACCAAGCGCGACAACGATTGCTCGGCCTTCGTCATTGCCTGCTACTCCGACCCCGGCCTGCATGCGGCACGTGAGCTCACCACCAAGCCTGTGCTGGGCATCGCCGAGTGCGGCATCCTGACCGCGCTCACGCTCGGCCAGCGCTTCGGCGTGATCTCGATCCTGAAGAAGTCCATTCCGCGCCACCTGCGCTATGTCGGGCAGATGGGCGTGGCCGATCGCCTGGCCGGCGACCGCGCCATCGGGCTCGGCGTCGTAGAGCTTTCCAACGAGGCCATCACCTTTGCCCGCATGGCCGAGGTCGCGGCCGAGCTGCGCGACGAGGACGGCGCCGACGTGCTGGTCATGGGCTGCGCCGGCATGGCGCGCTACCGCGACCGCCTGCAGCGCCACGTCGGCCTGCCCGTGGTCGAACCCAGCCAGGCGGCCGTCGCCATGGCAATCGGCCGCTCGCGGCTCGGCTGGTCGGCCTAAGGTCTATTCTCGGCGGAACTCGTACTCGAAGTTGAGCCGGTCGCGGCAGAGCGCCAGCGTGTCGCTGACGCGGCGGCAGGTCAGGCCGTTGGGCGGGCCATTCCATTGCGCCGTTCCCGGATTGCAGCGGACCGCGGGCTGCGTCGTGCCGAGCGTGGTGTCATTGCCGAACCTGGCCGTGATCGGCGCGGTGCAGGTGATGGTGCCGGTGCTCGGGCAAACGGAGGTCGACTGGCGCTCGCCACCGCCATTGTTTCCAAAGCAGATGCGACCCGCCTTGACCTCGCACATTTCCGACCGGCCGCTTT
>JAUXRT010000321.1 GCA_030681635.1 Reyranella sp. | reverse complement strand
CCTCTGGCGCATGCCGCCCGACAGGCTGTGCGGATAGTCGTCGACGCGCTGGGCCGGCGAGGGGATGCGCACCAGCTCGAGCATTTCGATCGCCCGCGCCTTGGCCGCCTGCGGCGACATCGTCGTGTGCGCCAGGATGGCTTCGACGATCTGCTGGCCGATCGTGTGGACCGGATTGAGCGAGGTCATCGGTTCCTGGAAGATCATCGACATCTTGCCGCCGCGCAGGCGGCGACGCTCGTCGGGCGAGAGGCCGAGCACGTCGCGACCCTCGAAGGCAACCGCCTCGGCCCCGACCTTGCCGGGCGGTGCCACCAGCCCCATGACCGAGAGCGAGGTCACGCTCTTGCCGCAGCCGGATTCGCCCACCAGCCCGACGGTACGGCCGCGCGGCACGTCGAAGCTGATGCCGTCGACGGCGCGGAACAGGCCGCGATCCGTCGCGAAGTGGGTCTTGAGGCCGCGAACCTCGAGGAGCTTGTCCATCAGAACGAGTAATCCAGGCCCTTGTAGAAGGTGTTCTGGTAGAGCATGTGCGGCCGCACGCCCTTCAGTTTCTTGAGGCTGGTCGTGTACATCTGGATGTTCATCACCGGCATCCAGAGATGCTCCTCGGTCACGCGCTGCTGGGCGAGCGCGTAGTACTTGGCGCGGTCGGCCTCGGTCAGCGAGGCGCGGGCCATCTTCAGGTATTCGTCGGTCTTCTCGTCTTTCCAGTTCATCCGGTTGGGCGCCGGGATGTTCTTGGAATCGAAGTAGAAGTTCAGCAGGTCGCCGGCCGACATGTAGGGGAACGTGACCGTCCACAGCTCGTAGTCCTGCTCGCTCATCTTGGAGAAGGCGATGGTCGAGTCGAAGCCCTGGACCTTCCAGTCGACGCCGATCTGGCGCATGTAGCCCTGGATCGCCTCCGACACGCGGCCGAAGTAGGCGACCTGGGTGAAGTAGACCTTGGGCGCGAGCTTGACGCCGTCCTTCTCGCGGATACCGTCGGCGCCCATCTTCCAGCCGGCCTCGTCGAGCAGCTTCTTCGCCCGCTCGACATCCTCCTTGATGATGTTCTTGGTCGCGTCGGCGAAGTCGAGCGCCTTGGGGTCGATGAAGGTGTAGGCCGGGTCGGCGTTGCCCAGCATGATGCCCTTGACGATGTCGGCCCGCTTGATAGCGATGTTCATCGCCTCGCGCACGCGCTTGTCCGACACCATCGGCCGCGTCGTCTTGTAGCCGTAGTACATGAGCTGGAAGTTGGGCGTCGCCTCCTGGACGTTGAGGTTGGGCGAGGACTTGACCTGCTGGATGAACTGCAGCGGGATCTGGTGGGTGACGTCGAACTGGCCGCCCATCATGGCGGCAACTCGGCTCGCATCCTCGGGCACGATCTTGATGCTGAGCTTCTCGAACTTCACCGGGCCCTTGTTGGTGTACATCGACGGGCCCCATTTGTAGGCGTCGTGGCGCTTCAGCACGATCTCGGTGCGCGGCTGCCACGATTCGAAACACCACGGGCCGGTGCCGTCGGCGGCCTTGGTGCCGTAATCCTTGCCGAGCGACTCGACGCTCTCCTTGTTGTGGATCGCGGTGGTGAACATGGTGAGGTTGAGCAGCAGATCGGAGAAAGGCTCGGCGAGCTCATACTCGACGGTGTAGGGATCGGCGGCGCGGATGTCCTTGAGGTTGCCGGCGCGCCAGGCCAGCGGCGCCTTGAGTTCCGGGCTGGTCAGGCGCTTGAAGCTGTAGACCACGTCGGTGGCGGTGAACTTCTTGCCGCTGCAGAAGCTGACATCGTCGCGCAGCTTGAAGGTGTAGAGCTTGCCGTCGGGACTGACCGTCCACGACTTGGCGAGATAGGGGATCACCGTCTTGCCGTCCCAGTCCATCGCCACCAGCGTGTCCTGGAACATGTTGACGATGTCGGAGGTTGGCGACCAGGTCGTCCGCTGGCCGTCGTAGTGCGGCGCATCGAGCGACTTCATCATCTTCAGGGTCTGCGCCTCTGCAGCCGTCGACGCTCCGAGTACGCCCAGCAACGCCACTACACTTGTGAAAATGCCACGCATCGCCGTTCTCCGCTTCGTTGTTTCCTAGAGAGACGTGTCCAGCCCTTTGTAGAAGGTGTTCTGGTAGATCATGTGCGGCCGGGCGCCCTTGATCTTCTTGTTGACCACCTCGTCCATGTTGATGTTGAGCACCGGCATCCACAGATGCTCCTGCATCACCTTCTGCTGCACCATCGCGTAGTATTTGGCGCGCTCGGCCTCGGTCAGCGCCGAGCGGCCGAGCTTCAGCCATTCGTCGGTCTCGGCGTCCTTCCAGTTCATCCGGTTGGGCGTCGGGATGTTCTTCGAGTCGAAGTAGATGTTCATCAGGTCGCCGGCCGACAGGTAAGGCACCGTCACCGACCAGATCTCGTAGTCCTGCTCGGCCATCTTGGCGGCGGCGATCGTCGAATCCCACGGCTGGATCTGCCAGTTGACGCCGATCCTGCGGAGATAACCCTGGATCGCCTCGCCCACCCGGGCGGAGTTGGCGTTGGCCGTGAAGTAGACTTTGGGCGCCAGCTTCACGC
>JAUXRT010000319.1 GCA_030681635.1 Reyranella sp. | reverse complement strand
CGGGCCTGAAAATCCGCGGCTCGGAGATCCAGCAGCGCATCACCGAGCTCACCCTGGAAGCGGTCGGCGAATATTCCGCGCCGTACCTGCCGGGCCTCTTGTGGCAGGGCACCAACGAGGCGCCGGTCGGACCCGAATACGCCCACCTCGCAGCACCGCGTTACTTCAACACGCGCAAGACCACGATCTACGGCGGCAGCAACGAAATCCAGAAGGGCATCATCAGCAAGATGGTGTTGGGTCTGTAATGTTGACGGAGAAGTAGATGGATCTCGCCCTCAAACCCGAACACAAGGCCTTTGCCGACGAGGTCCGCGACTTCGCGCGCCAGAACCTCTCGCCTGCGACCCGGGAGAAGACCTTCTCCGGCAAGCACTACGACAAGGCCGACCATGTTGTCTGGCAGCAGGCGCTCGGCAAGAAGGGCTGGCTGCCCTACACCTGGCCCAAGAAATACGGCGGTCCCGGCTGGGACGTGACGCAGCGCTTCCTGTTCGAGAACGTGCTGGCCGAGGAGGGTGCGCCGCGCATCATTCCGTTCGGCGTGAAGATGGTCGGGCCGGTGATCTACACCTTCGGCACCGACGAGCAGAAGGAACGCTTCCTGCCGGGCATCCGCAGCTCCGACGTGGCGTGGTGCCAGGGCTATTCCGAACCGGGCGCCGGCTCCGACCTCGCCAATCTGCGCACCCGCGCGGTTCGCGCCACGGATTCGAGCGGCGACCATTACATCGTCAACGGCCAGAAGACCTGGACGTCGTTCGCGCACTGGGGCGACTGGATCTTCTGTCTGGTGCGCACCAATCCCGACGCCAAGCCGCAGGAAAGCATCTCGTTCCTGCTGATCGACATGAAGACGCCGGGCGTCACCGTGCGGCCGATCATCATGCTCGACGGCGCCCATCACGTGAACGACGTGTTCCTCGACAATGTGAAGGTCCCCGTTGCCAACCTGATCGGCAAGGAGAACGAGGGCTGGACCTGCGCCAAATTCCTGCTCGCCAACGAGCGGTTGGGCATCGCCGAGGTGCCGTCCTCCAAGCGCGGCGTGCGGTCCCTATACGAACTCAACGACGACCCGTCATTCAACGAAAAGATCGCCGACCTCGACCTGCAGGTCCAGGCACTGGAGATGAGCGAGCTGCGCGCGCTCTCGACCATGGCGCTGGGCGGCGCGCCGGGACCGGAAGTCTCGACGCTCAAGGTGCGCGGTTCCGAGATCCAGCAGCGCATCGCGGAACTGGCGATGGAGGCGGTCGGCGAATACGCGGCGCCGTATCAGCCCGGCATGCTGTTCCAGGACACCAACGAGACGCCGGTCGGTCCCGACCATGCGCCGCCTGCCGCGCCGCGCTATTTCAACATGCGCAAGACCAGCATCTACGGCGGCAGCACCGAGATTCAGAAGAATATCGTGTCCAAGATGGTGCTTGGCCTATAGCGCTTTGGGCTATAAGGCCGATTGAGAATTCCGGAGGAGTACCATGGATCTGTCCCTTTCCGACGTACAGAAGCAGCTGCAGGAGCAGGCCGAGCGTTTCGTGCGCGACAAGTACGCGTTCGATGCCCGCCGCAAGATCGCGGCGACGGAGCGCGGCTGGCTGCCCGAGAACTGGGCGCAGTTCGCCGAGCTGGGCTGGCTCGGCATGTCGTTCTCGGAAGAGGACGGCGGCTACGGCGGTGGCCCGATCGAGACCATGATCGTGATGGAGCAGTTCGGCAAAGGCCTGGTGCTGGA
>JAUXRT010000310.1 GCA_030681635.1 Reyranella sp. | reverse complement strand
TCCTTGGCCGGCACCTCGCCCTCGAGGTTGAAGTCGAGGCGACTCTTGTCGGCGCCGACCTGGCCGCCGGTCACGTTGCCCTTGATGACCGCCGACATGACATGCAGCGCGGTGTGCATGCGCATGTGCAGATAGCGGCGGTCCCAATCGAGCACGCTCTGCACCCTGGCGCCGACCGCCGGCCGCGCCGCATCGGGCGCCAGCACGTGCAGCACATCGCCGCCACTCCCCTCTGCAGAGGGGGCTTTCAGCGAGTCGACGATTTTGGCCTCGCCGCCGTCCCAGCGCAGCACGCCGGTGTCGCCGGGCTGGCCGCCGCCGGTGGGATAGAAGATGGAGCGATCCAGCCGCACGCCGCGCTCGTCGAGCGCGGTCACGGTGGCATCGGCTTCCTTGAGATAGGCGTCCTCGCGGAAAAGTTCTTGGAACATGGTGGGCATGGAGGGGATTTAGGCCCTCGCCAGACGCGCCGCAACTTCCCTCGACGTCGGCATCGAGGGCGCCGCGCCCAACCGCTCGACGGAACAGGCGGCGGCGGCATTGGCGTAGCGGGCGGCCTCGACCGGTGTCGCCCCTGCGGCCAGGCGGGCGGCCAGGGCGCCCACGAAACAGTCGCCGGCGCCGGTGGTGTCCACGACCTTGGCTTTCAGCGCGGGCACGCGGGCAGCCCCCTCGGCGGTGACCACGACGACGCCGCGTCTCCCTAAGGTGGCAACGACGGTGCGAGCGCCCTTGAGGCGGAGCTTCTCGCAGGCGGCAATGATCGACTCGATCGGGCTCGAAGAGGTGAGGTCGCTCCCAGTCGCCTGCGACAGTTCGATCTCGTTCAGGACCGCGACATGCACCGACTTCAGCAACCGGCTGGGATGGCGCACGAACGGCGCCAGGTTGAGGACGGTGCGGGCGCCGGCGGCGTGCGCGCGGCGGAGGATTTCCTCGGTCGTGGCGATCGGGGTCTCGAACTGCGCCACCCAGACCTCGTCGCGGCGCGGGGCCTGGCGGACCATCGCCGTCGCGAGGTGCAGGTTGGCGCCCGAGGCGACGGTGATCGCGTTGTCGCCGCCAGCGACCTGGATCAGCGCCACGCCGGTCGCCGGCCCGTCGATCTCGCGGACACCGGAACTGTCGACGTCGTTGTCGGCGAGGAAGCTGCGCAAGGCATCGGCGAAGGAATCCTTGCCGACGGCGCCGATCATGGCGGTCGGCGCGCCGAGACGGACGGCGGCGATGGCCTGATTGAGGCCCTTGCCGCCGGGCAGGAACGAGACCTTGCCGCCGAGCAGCGTTTCACCCGCGACCGGTCGCCGCGCGCTCTGCACGACGACATCCATGTTGAGGCTGCCGCAGACGACGACCCGGCTCATTGAGCGGGGCTCATTTCATCCAGGACGGCAGCGGCAGCTTCTTTTCACGCAGGAACGTCGGATTGAACAGTTTCGACTGATAGCGTGAGCCGCCGTCGGCCAGGATGGTGACGATGGTCTTGCCGCGTCCGAGTTCCCGGGCGAGCTTCATTGCGCCCACGATGTTGATGGCGGTCGAGCCGCCCAGCACGAGGCCTTCGTGCTGGATGAGATCGAAAAGAACGGGCAGGGCTTCCTCGTCGGTGATCTGATAGGCGAGATCGATCGGCGCGCCTTCGAGGTTCTTGGTGATACGGCCCTGGCCAATCCCTTCGGTGACCGAGTTGCCCTCGGCCTTGAGTTCGCCCTTGGCGTAAAAATTGTAAAGCGCCGAGCCCATCGGATCGCTGATCGCGATCTTCACGCCCGCATTGCGCTCCTTCAGCGCCATCGCGACGCCTACGAGCGTGCCGCCGCTGCCGACCGAGCAGGTGAAGCCGTCGATCTTGCCGTCGGTCTGGTCCCATATCTCGGGGCCCGTCGTGCGGTAGTGGCCGTCGCGGTTGGCGACATTGTCGAATTGATTGGCCCAGATCGCGCCGTTTGGTTCGGTGGCGGCGATTTCCTTGGCCAGCGTTTCGGAATAGCGGACGTAGTTGCCGGGATTGGCGTAGGGCAGCGCCGGCACGAGACGGAGATCGGCGCCGCACAGGCGCAGCATGTCCTTCTTCTCCTGGCTCTGCGTCTCGGGCATCACGATCACCGAGCGGTAGCCCAGCGCATTGGCGACCAGGGCGATGCCGATGCCGGTGTTGCCGGCCGTGCCCTCGACCACCACGCCGCCCTTGCGCAGCGCCCCGCGCTGCTCGGCGTCACGGATCATCGCCAGCGCGGCGCGATCCTTCACCGATCCGCCGGGATTGAGGAATTCCGCCTTGCCGTAAATCTCGCAGCCCGTCGCCTCGGAGGCTGCGCGCAGCTTGATCAGCGGCGTGTTGCCGATGCTTTCGATGAAACCCGACCGGACGTTCATGACTTGCTCACTGTGCTGGACCCTGCACTCCCTGAGGGACGGTAGACAGGGAGTGGCTTCAGGCGCAACCGGCTTAGCGCCAGCGGGCTCGTAGATCGTCGCGGTGCAGGGCCAGCCACTGCAGAGCGATCAGGGCAGGGGAATTGTCGATGTCGCCGCGGTCCAGCATGGCGCGGGCTTCGGCGAACGACACGACCTTGACCAGGATATTCTCGCCTTCCGACTCGAGTCCGAACACGCCGCCGGCATTGGCCGTGTTGGTGCGGCCGACGAAGAGCTCGCATGTCTCCGAGCAGGCGCCGGGGCTTGCCATGATGGTGTAGAGCGGGATGAGGTCGCGGATCTCGAGATTGGCCTCCTCGACAGCTTCCCGCCGGACCACATTCTCGGGCGTCTCGCCTTCCTCGATGATGCCGGCGACCGTCTCCCAGTTCCAAGGATGCCGCCCTGCGGCGAAGGTGCCGGCGCGGAACTGGCGGATCAGCACGACCTCGTCGCGCACCGGATCGTAGGGCAGGACGGCGGCGGCATGGCCGCGCTCGAAGACCTCGCGGACGATGACCCGGCTTTGCCCGCCCTTGAAGAGGCTGTGGCGGAAGGAATAGCGGCCGACTTTGAAGTACCCCTGGAAGGCCACGACATGGTCGACCAGTTCGACCTTTTCGTCGGGTGGGGGAGATGAGGCCATGGGGACAACTCCAAAAGGCAAAAAGGGGCCGTTCTCTTCCGAGAACGGCCCCGATTGGCTCCGGAGGTAGGACTCGAACCTACGACCGGGCGATTAACAGTCGCCTGCTCTACCGCTGAGCTACTCCGGAATGGAAATCGGCGCGGGCGGCGGTATCCAGCCCGCGAAGGCGC
>JAUXRT010000251.1 GCA_030681635.1 Reyranella sp. | reverse complement strand
CTCGTCATGCTGAAGCATGAGGACGCGCCGGGGCTGGCCAAGCTGACGCGCATCCGGGAAGGCGAGCAGAAGCCCGGCCGCCGTCGGGTTTCTATCCTGGTTGGCAATGGCGGCATCTACTATCCGCAGGAAATGCGCCGTGGCGCCGATGGCCCGATGACGGGCTTTGCCTGGCCCGAGATGCTGGTGCAGGTCTACGAGCTCTTCGCCGCCGGCAAGGCCGAGGAGGCCGAGGATCTTTTCGACATCTACCTGCCTCTCGTGAAGCACGAGGTCCAGCCGGCCGTTGGGCTGGCGTTGCGCAAGGAAGTGCTGTTCAAGCGCGGCGCGATCAAGAGTCCGAAGCAGCGCGCGCCGGGCTCCTCGCTCACGGCGACCGACCACGCCGAACTCAACACCCTGATCGCGCGACTGGACCGCAGGCTCGCTGCCTCGGGTCACGGCCGCAAGGTCGCGGCAGAGTAGGGGCCAGGGAAAGAACATGGCTGACTACGATCTCGTCATTCGCAACGCCAAAGTCGTCACCGAGGACCGCCAGCTCGACGGCGACATCGCCGTCAAGGATGGCCGCATCGTGGCACTCGAACCGGCGATCGCCGGCAAGGGGACCCGCGAGATCGACGCCGGCGGCAAGTTCGTGCTGCCGGGCGGCATCGACAGTCATTGCCACATCGAGCAGAAGTCGGGCTTCGGCATCATGTGCGCCGACGATTTCTATACCGGCACGGTTTCCGCCGCATTCGGCGGCACCACGACCGTCATTCCTTTCGCTGCCCAGCATCGCGGCGCGTCCCTGCGCCAGGTGGTGAAGGACTATCACGAGGCAGCGACCCCCAAGGCCGTCATCGATTATGCCTTCCACCTGATCGTCACCGATCCCACCCCGCAGGCGCTGGGTCAGGATCTGCCGGCGCTGATCAAGGACGGCTACACCTCATTCAAGATCTACATGACCTACGATGCGATGAAGGTCAGCGACTACCAGATGCTCGACATCCTGGCGCTTGCCCGCAGGGAAGGTGCGCTGGTCATGGTGCACGCCGAGAACCACGACATGATTCAGTGGCTGGCCCATCACCTGGTCGAGCAGGGCCATGGCGCGCCGAAATTCCATGCCATCGCCCATGCGCGCATAGCCGAAGCGGAGGCGACCAACCGCGCCATCTCGCTGTCGCGGCTGGTCGATGCACCACTGCTGCTCGTGCACATGTCGGAGATCGAGGCGATCGAGACACTGCGGCAGGCACAGAAGAAGGGGCTCAAGATTTTTGGCGAGACCTGCCCGCAGTATATCGCGCTCACCGCCGACGACATGGACAAGCCCGGCGTCGAGGGCGCGATGTGGTGTTGCAGCCCGCCGCCGCGTGACTCCGAGGCGCAGGAGGCGGTGTGGGCTGCGCTGAAGGATGGCACGTTCCAGACCTTCTCGTCGGATCATGCGCCCTATCAGTTCAACGCCGGCGGCAAGATCCCCAAGGGCGACAAGACCACCTTCAAGGAAATGGCCAACGGCGTGCCGGGGATTGAAGTGCGCATGCCGCTGCTCTTCTCCGAAGGTGTGCAGAAGGGCCGCATCACGCTCCAGCAGTTCGTGGCGCTGACCGCGACCAACCATGCGCGGCTCTATGGCCTCTATCCCCGCAAGGGCACGATCGCCGTGGGTTCCGACGCCGATTTTGCGATCTGGGATGCCGACAAGGAAGTGACGCTCGACTGGAGCATGCTGCACGACAATGTCGGCTACACGCCCTATGCCGGCCGCCAGATCAAGGGTTGGCCCATCACCGTCGTGAGCCGCGGCCGCGTCGTGGTCGAGGACGGCAAGCTCAATGCGGCGCGCGGCTCGGGCCAATTCCTGCCCTGCGCCTCGCCCGATTCATCCAAGCCGCTCGGCCAGGCCGCCCCCGAATTGCAGGCGATGTCGCGCTTCGGCGCCAAGCCGCTGTTCTAGAGGAGAAGAGAACGTGTCCCGTCGTCTGAAAGTGTCCGCCGCCCAGTTGGGCCCGATCAATCTCGCCGACAGCCGCGCCAGCGTGGTCAAGCGCATGGTCGAGATGCTGAAGGAGGCCGACAGCCGCGGCTCGAAGTTCGTGGTCTTCCCGGAACTCGCGCTGACGACCTTCTTCCCGCGCTACTGGACGGAGGATCAGGCGGAGGTCGACAAGTATTTCGAAAACCAGATGCCCAGTCCCGAGACGGCGCCGCTGTTCGAGCTGGCGCGCTCCAAGGGCATCGGCTTCTACCTGGGCTATGCCGAGCGCACCGAGGAGGACGGCGGTACCCACCGCTTCAACACCTCGATCCTGGTCGGTCCGGATGGGCGGCTGGTCGGCAAGTACCGCAAGGTTCATCTGCCGGGCCATGACGACCACCGGCCGAACGTGCCGTACCAGCATCTCGAGAAGAAATACTTCGAGGTCGGCGACCTCGGCTTCAATGTCTGGAAGATGTTCAAGGACGAGGTGATCGTCGGTCAATGCATCTGCAACGATCGCCGCTGGCCCGAGACCTTCCGTGTCATGAGCCTCAAGGGCGCCGAGATGGTGGTGCTGGGCTACAACACGCCGACCGACAACGTCTATGCGCCGCACGAGCCGCCGTATCTGCGCGTGTTCCATCACAATCTCTCGCTCCAGGCCGCGGCCTATCAGAACGGCATCTGGGTCGTGGCGACCGCCAAGGCCGGCAAGGAAGACGGCTACTGGCTGCATGGCGGTTCTGTCATCGTCGCTCCCACCGGCGAGATCGTCGCCAAGGGCACGACCGAGGAGGACGAGGTGATCTCCTACGACTGCGACCTGGCGCTCGGCGAATACATCCGCAACACCACCTTCAACTTCGCCAAGCACCGCAGGCCCGAGCATTACAAGCTGATCTCCGAGCGCGCGGGCGTGAAGGTCGAGACGTCGAACTGAGGAATCACAAAGTGCAATACGCCGCCTCTGACGTTAACCATCACGACCGCTACAAGATCCTGACGGCCTTCGTCCTGCCGCGCCCGATCGCCTGGGTGACGACCTTGGGGCCGACCGGCGTCGTGAATGCCGCGCCTTTCAGCTTCTTCAATGTCTTCGCCGAAGATCCACCGCTCTGCATGTTCGCCGTCAACAAGCGGCCCGACGGGCGTCTGAAGGACACCTGGCTCAACATCGAGCGGACCGGCGAATTCGTGGTCAACCTGACCGACGAGCCGCTGGCGCGGGCAATGCACGAGTCGAGCGGCGACTTTCCCCCCAACGTCGGCGAGCCGGATTATCTTGGCCTGAAACTCGCGCCCTCGGTCGACGTCAAGCCGCCGCGCCTGGCCGATGCACCTTGGGCGATGGAGTGCAAGATCTGGCAGGTGATCAACGTCAAGGATGACCGCCAGCTCATCCTGGGCGAGGGGCTGCGCTTCCATATCCGCGACGAGCTGTGGGATCCCAAGGCGATGCGCGTCCATATGGACAAGTACCATCCCGTCGGTCGCATGTTCGCCGACCGCTATTGCCGCACCGACGACCGCGTCGTTTTTCCGGCAGCAGAAGGGCCAAAGAAGGCGGCTGCCGCGGATTGATCGGCGTCGCGGGGCGCGACGTGGCCGGGCGAAGGTGTATGCTCGGCTGAGGGCAACCACCTTTGAACAATGACCGCGCGCTCCATTGAAGGCTGGCCGCGTTGGCTGGCTGCACTGCTGATGGGCCTGCTATTGGTCCTGGCCCTGCTGATCGCGTCGTGGCTGCTGCGGACCTGTGCAGCGGTCGAGCCGTCGGCCAATGTCGTCATGCTCGAAGCAGAGGTGCCTCCGTCGCCGCCGGTGCCTCCCGATCCCACGCCGGTGCTGAAAGCCTCGCTCGACGATGCCGCTGCCGACGGCAGGAAGCTCGCGGCCGAGGTCGCCGCGCTGGAAGCGGACATCAAGCGAGCCCTGGCGCAATGCAAGCCGGTTGAGCCGCCCCCCAAGCCGCCGCCGCCCAAGCCGCCACCCGTCGCCCAGGCGCCACCACCGCCGCCGCCACTGCCGGCCGACCGATGGGCGCAGAAGGATCTCACCATGCTGCAGGGCTGCTGGCGGCTCGGCCGGGACACGCGCGGCAGCCTCGATCAAAGCGGCCGGTCGGAAATGTGCGAGGTCAAGGCGGGTCGCATCTGCTTTGGAAACAATGGCGGTGGCGAGCGCCAGTCG
>JAUXRT010000292.1 GCA_030681635.1 Reyranella sp. | reverse complement strand
AGGGCGACCGGCTCGGCCTCGACGGCGGCAGCGCCCGCACGGGCATCGTGACCGCGGCCGAAATCCAGGACGGCCGCTACCGCATCCTGAAGGCCGGCACACCGTTCGAGAATCCGGAACCGTCGGGCGAGTAGTGCTTGGGGGCGCGCCACTCCAGAGACTGTGAATTTATTCGACATCGGCATGAGCGAGCAAGATGCTCGCGGTCCAAAAGACTCATGATCTTCCGGATCGCGCGCATCTTGCGCGCTCGTCGCTCCGATCGAGCACGGAGCGTCGAATATATTCACAGTCTCTCCAGTGGCGCGATCATAATCTTCCGGACCGCGAGCCTCTGGCTCGCTCAAGAATCAAAGCGCGCAGGATGCGCGCGGTCCTGAAGAGCACGACCTGACGCGCCCTAAGCGTTCGCCCGGATGACTTCGAGGAACGCCGCACCATAGCGTTCGAGCTTGGCGTCGCCGATGCCGTGGATCTCGCGCATGGCGCCGGGATTGGCCGGACGATGCGACGCGAGTTCGGCCAGGGTGCGGTCGGAGAACACGACATAGGCCGGCACGTTCTGGGTCCGCGCCAGCTTGGTGCGCAAGGCCTTCAGGGCATCGAGCAGCGGCGTATCGCCCTCGCCCACGATCGCGGCGGTGGCGGCGCGCCGGTCACGGCGGGCGCCGGCCTTGCCCTTGGCGGCACCTGAGGAGAGATCCTTGCGCAGCTCGATGCGCGTCTCGCCCTTCAGCACCCGCCAGCCTTCGTCCGTCACCCACCAGCGGCCATGCTCCATCAAATCCTGGGCGATCAGGCCCACCGCCGAGAGCTGGCGGAAGATCGAGCGCCATTCACCGGCCTTGCGGTCGGAGCCGACACCGAAAGTCGGCAGCTGGTCGTGGTTGAACTTGGCCACGTTCTCGGTGCGATCACCGGTCAGGATGGCGACCAGATGTTCGACGCCGAAGCGCTCGCCGGTGCGCAGGATGGCCGACATCGCCTTCTGCGCATCGACGGTGCCGTCGAACCGCTCGACGCCCTCGACACAGAGATCGCAGTTGCCGCAAGGTTCCGACGGCTCCCCGAAATAGGCCAGCAGCGTCTGGCGGCGGCAGCGCGGCGCCTCGGCCAGGGCCAGCAGCGCGCCCAGCCGCTGGCGCTCGATGCGCTTGCGCTCGTCGGAGGAATCGCTCTGCTCGATCTGCAGGCGGCGGAGCTGCATGTCGCCCAGGCCGTAGAGCGTCAGCGTGTCGGCCGGCAGCCCGTCGCGGCCGGCGCGGCCGATCTCCTGGTAGTAGGCTTCGACGTTGGACGGCAGGTCGGCATGGCAGACGAAGCGCACGTCGGGCTTGTCGATGCCCATGCCGAAGGCGACGGTGGCGGTCATCACCACGCCGTCGTCCTGCTGGAAGGAATCCTGGTTGGCGTCGCGCACACGCTTGTCGAGGCCGGCGTGATAGGGCAGCGCCCGCACGCCCGATTCGGCGAGCGTTGCGGCCAGTTCCTCGACCTTGCGGCGCGACGCGCAGTAGACGATTCCGCTCTCGCCCTCATGGGCGCGCACGAAGGCCAGCACCTGGCGCGAGGAGCGTTCCTTGGTCTGGAAGGCGAGCCGAAGGTTGGGCCGGTCGAAGCTGCGGACGAAGACGCGCGGCGCGACCGTGGGGAACAGTTTCTCGACGATGTCGCCGCGGGTCGGCGCATCCGCCGTCGCCGTCAGCGCCAGGGTCTGCAACCGCCCGCCGATCTGGCGCGCGACATTGCCCAGGGTGAGGTACTCGGGCCGGAAATCGTGGCCCCACTGCGAGACGCAGTGGGCCTCGTCGATCGCCATCATCGTGACGTTGGCCTCGGCCAGCATCTCGACCGTGTCGGGCCGGGCCAGCCGCTCGGGCGCGACATAGAGCAGGCGAAGCTCGCCCCGGCGCAGCAGGTCCATGACCCGTGCGGTCTCGGACGGCTCGTTGCTGGAATTGAGGCTGCCCGCCGCCACGCCGGCCGCCGCCAGCGCCCGGACCTGGTCGCGCATCAGGGCGATCAGCGGCGAGACCACGAGGGTGAGGCCCGGCCGCACCAGGGCCGGAAGCTGGTAGCACAGCGATTTGCCGCTGCCGGTCGGCATGACCGTGAGGACGTTCTCGCCGGCCAGCACGGCGCGGACGATTTCCTCCTGTCCGGGGCGGAACTCGTTGAATCCAAAGACGGAATGCAGCAGCGCATGCGCGCGCGCGAGGGTGGGCGAGAGGGCGTCGGTCATTGTTTTGCCGACACTATTGCCCGCGTAAGCCGGCGGCGTCATGCGCCTCATTGTGGATGAACCGGGCGCACTTAGCCTGCGTACACCTGAGGGCCTGCGTACACCTGAGGCGGGATTAAGGCGGAACCCGCCCACGCTGCCACCGTTGCCACAATGGCGACAGACACAGTCGGAGGCCGGAATGCTCGTTTTGGGACTGACACTCTTGCTGACAGCCATCGGCGCCGCCGTCATGCCCGTCTGGAACTACAGCGCCACATGGGGGTACGGGCCGGGCGCCTGCGTCGGCGCCTTCCTGGTTTGCCTCGGTATTTTCGCCGCCAGCGGCAAGACCGGCCCCTCTGAAGCCCTTGGCGAGCGCCTGGCCGGCCAGTCGAGGAGCCAGCTCATGGTCGAGGCCACGATTGTCGATCCCGCTCCGTGGACGAAGGTGGTCACCTGGGCAGAGTGACGGGGCGGAGTGAGAGGGGCGGAGTGACGCGAGACAGATCGTACAGGCGATTGGAAAGCGCCTAGGGTCCGGCCTCGTCAATTCAGGGAAGGAACCCGACATGGCCAAGGGCCAACTGCGCAGCAACCGCGAGAAGAAGAAGCCCAAGCAGGACAAGTCGAAGAAGGTCGTGTCGAGCTCACCGTTCGCGGCCTCGCACACCAACCCGGGCGCCAAGGCGGCTGCCGCCAAGCATAAGTAGCATTCGAGGGCGGCCCATCTCGAGCGGGCAGGTGCGCGGCTAGTGTCGCGCCGCCTGCCCACCATCGAGGGTCATCACCACGCCGCTGATGTAGCTGGCGCGGTCGGACGCCAGGAACACCGCGAGGTCGGCGACCTCGTCGGGTTCGGCGGCGCGGCCGAACGGCATGTGCCTGGTGAGTTCGGGCCAGCGCTCGGCATCGCCGAACTGCTGCTCGGCCTGGCCGCGCAGCAGGGTCAGCATGCGGTCGGTGCGGGTGGCGGGCGGGTTGATCGCCACCACGCGCACGCCG
>JAUXRT010000288.1 GCA_030681635.1 Reyranella sp. | reverse complement strand
TGGGCGACGGCGCGGGCCGGCGGGCCAGCCTCCAGGTCGACGGCAATCCCTTCATCTCGACGGAAATCTGCGGCGGCAGCGGCGAATGCTCGTACGTCCAGGAGAAGTCCGCCGAACTGCTGCAGCAGATGCGGTCGGGCTCGCAGATCGTGGTGCAGATCAGCCTGCAGGATGACACCATGGCCGGGCCGTTCAAGCAAAGCCTCGCCGGCTTCGAGACTCAGTACCGCCGGGCCGTGCAGGCGCAGCAGCGCCGCTGAGTTGCAGAGCCGCTGACCTGGGGCGGTTCTCCTCACGAGGATGTGTGCCGGGGCAACTTTCTGCCTGCCGGGTTCGTTGTCATGCTGGAGTGCCCCACGACGCCGCCGGCCCGTCGCTGGGCAACTGCCATGCGCCGGCCTCCCTCGGAGGAAACCACGCGATGAATATGACCCTGTCCCGCTCCGGCCTGCTCCGTTCCGGTCTGACCGGCCTCGCCGCGGTGGCTCTGCTGGCTGCGGCGCCGGCCGCCTTTGCGCAAACCCAGACGCTCAAGGCCACGCTCACGGCCGCGAGCCAGGTGCCGCCCAATGCCAGCAAGGGCACCGGCGCGCTCACCGGCACCTACAATGCCGCCACCAAGAAGCTCACCTGGAGCGTCACCTATACCGGCCTGAGCGGCCCGCCGACGGCGGCTCACTTCCATGGCCCTGCGGACGCCAAGGCCAACGCCGGTGTCGTTGTGCCTCAGAAGGACGGGCTGGCGAGTCCGATGAAGGGCGAGGCCACGCTGACCGATGCGCAGGCGGCCGACCTGCTGGCCGGCAAGTGGTATTTCAACGTCCACACCGAGGCCAACAAGGGCGGCGAAATCCGCGGCCAGGTCCTCAAATAGCTCCGGAGCCGGATGATCGGCGCGGGCGGCGGCCGTCAGGGCGGCCGCCCGCCGCCGACTTGGACGGCGGAACCGCATCGTCGGCCGCCGTCTCGGCCGTCGCCGCGGTCCGGATCAGATCAAGGGCGGTGCCGACAAGGTCGAGGTCGACGTCGGCGGGGTAGACGACATACGCCGCGATGGTGAACTCGGGCGCCCCCCGCACGGCCGTCAGTCTGCCGTCCTGAAGGTGCGGACGGACGAGGCGGACGGGGAAGTAGCCGGACCCTCCATTCTCGAGCACGTGCTGGAGGCCGAGCCAGCCGATGCCGGCCGTCAGGGCCGAACCGAAGAACTCCGGGAAGGTCGTGCTGTGCCTTGCCAGGAACTCCGGTCCCCAATCGATGTAGACATAGCTGCCGTCCAGCTCGGCCCGCCGCTTCTTTCGGGTCGAGACAAGGACGAGCCTGTCGTTGAACAGGAACTCGACCCTGAGTCCTGGCCTGCTTTCCGGCGTGTACATGACGGCGATGTGGAGCCGTCCCTCGACGAGCCCTTCCATCAGGTCGGCCTCGACGCCGATTTCGGCACGCACGGACAGATCGGCCGCCCTCGCCAGCAGCGCCGGCAGCTGCCGGATCAGGAACTGCTCCCACAGGCCCATGCGGGCGCCGATCGTGACCGCGGCGCGAAAGCCCTTGGCGGTGCCGACATCGTGGCGCGCCTGCTCGACCGTGCGGACAAGCGTGGAGGCATGTTTCTGGAAATGCCGCCCCGCCGCCGTGAGCGTGGTGCCGCCCTTGTTGCGCACGAACAGGCGGCACCCCAGCAGGGTCTCGAGCGTGCGGATGCGGGTACTGACGGTTGATTGCGTGACATGAAGCCGCTCGGCCGCGCTGACGAAATTGCCGGCGGCGACGACAGCCAGGAAGGTGCGGGCCTGTTCAGTGTCCAAGGGCGATATAATATCGAATTTATCGATATTATAGGCCATATTTCTTCGTTTTCCAAATACTTGGCCACTCCCTACTCTCGGGAAAGGGGTGAACATGACCGACGTTGCAGCAGCGGATACCGACCAGCACGAAGGCAGACCGATCGGCGTGGCCGAGTTGGTCGCCTTCCTGAACGAGCTTCTCGAAGCCGAGCGGGCGGGGGCGAAGGTGGCACTTGAGAGCGGCCACGAGGCGCGCGACCCGGCCCTCGTCGAACTCCTGAAAGCCATCCAGGAAGACGAGGCGCGCTGGTGCGCCATGCTGCTGCGCCAGATACGCGTCCTGGGGGGCGTGGCGTCGCCGCGCATCGGCGCGTTCCATGCCAAGGCGATGGCGATCGAGAATCTGAAGGAGCGTCTCGTCTTTCTCAATCGCGGCCAGGGATGGGTCGTGCGCAAGCTGCGCGAGGTGACGCCCAGGGTGCGCGATCAGTCCCTCCATTCCGACCTGGCGCATATGCTGTCGTCCCATGTGGCGAACATCACGCTCACCAACTCGGCGCTCGCCTGACCGGCCCCGTCGGCGATGAGATCGGCAATGAACCACTGCGCGAACGACAATGAGGACCTGCCGCAGGACTACAGTTCCCCGCCCTGCATGATGCACCTTGTCGATCCCGCCTCGGGGCGGATCGTGGCCGACCGCGACGTCCGGCAGCAGCAGGACCTCAAGCGCTGGCGGACGGCCGAGCGGGAGCGGCTGATCGCGCTCCGGCTGGCGATTGGCGCCGAGGAGCGGCGGCAGCTTTCCGGAATCATCGCAGGCGAGCTCGACCGGATCCTGGGCGACATCTCCGGCAAGATCGTCGGCGCCTACCTGCCGTTTCGCGGCGAACCCGATCTGCGGTCGTGGATTGAAGGCCTGGCGGCACGCGGGGCCGTGGCCGCCTTGCCCGTCGTCGTGGCGCCGCGTTCGCCGCTCGTGTTCCGGGCCTGGCGGCGCGGCGATCCCCTGCAGCCGGGTGTCTGGAACATTCCGGTACCGGTCGGCGGAGCGGCGCTGACGCCCGATATCGTCGTCGCCCCGGTCGTGGGCTACGACGAGGCCTGCTATCGCCTGGGCCACGGTGGCGGCTTCTACGACCGCACGCTGGCAGCACTCCCCCAACGGCCGCAAATCCTCGGGGTCGGCTACAAGCGGTTGGGCCTGCGCACGATCTATCCGCAGTCCTACGATATCCCGATGGACATGATCGTCACCGAGGCGGGCACCACGGTTCGATGACTCTGCGGGGCATTCCGCCGGGTCGTCGATCATGCCGTCAGGCGAACAGCGGCCTGTTTGTGGTGCACATGCGGTCTGGACATATGTCATCGTCCGGCCGCCGTCCCGTCGGGGAGGTTCCGAACCACGATCTTGAGGCAAAGCCACCATGTCCGCGCTTGCTACGATAGCCGTCGGCGCGCTGGCTCAGCAGGCCGGCGTCGATGTCGCCACTATCCATTCCTACGAGCGCCTGGGTCTCATCGACAAGCCGCGGTCGGCTGGCCGGCTGCGGCTCTACCGCACCACCGACGTCGCGCGCGTGACGTTCATCCGCCGGACCCAGGAGCTGGGCTTCTCGATCGAGGCCATCCGCGAGCTGCTCGGAATGACCACGAAGGGGCGACACACCTGCGGCAATGTCCATGACATCGCCGAAAGGCATCTCCTGGACATTCGCCGCCGGCTGGACGACCTCACCCGCCTGGAAAGCATGCTGGCGCCATTGGTGGCGGCCTGCCCGAAAGCCGGTAGCGCCGCGCACTGCCCCATCGTCAACACCCTCTCGCACCCCGGCGCCTGACAGGCCTGCTCGAGCCGCCGCCGGCAGGATATTGACGGGATTGGATAGGAATAGTATATATTCTTATCCAAGGAGGAGTCGATGCCGTACAGCGATCCGCCACCGCCCGAGGGCTATCCCGACGTCAAATGGCACGTGCCGCCCAAGCGGCCGAGCCTCGCGCGCCGCAAGCGCGATTTCCTGCGCCATCTCCTGCGCTGGGGCGCAATGAACGAGGCGGCGGCGCGCACCGGAATCGACCGTCGCACGGCGCACCGCTGGCGCGAACAGGATGAGCAGTTCGATCACGATTGCCGCGAACGCCTGAAGTGGCGGCGCCAGACGATCCTGCTGGCCGCCATCGACCGGGCGCGAAATCCCAGGACGCGGCCGGTGCTCTATCGCGGTCGCCAGATCGGCCATATCGGCCGCGCCAACGACCGTATCGTGGCCGCGCTGATATGGTCGCAAGCGGTGCTGGGAGGTGAGAAGTGAGGTTTCAAAATGTCTCACTTCGGGAGACATCGTCTCTCGTGTCCCACGCCGGATTTTCCAAGGATTTCTGACGCTTGGCCCCAGGCGGGCGAGAGACGGAAGCGTAAAAGTCGGTTTTTGATTTGTCCCGCGTCGGGAGGCGTCGCTACTTCTGCCGGCGGTAGAGGAAGCAGTTGTCGGCCTGGGGCATCTTGATGCCCTGATAAAAGGTCATCGCCGTTGGCGCCGACAGCAGCAGCGTGGTGGTGAGCTCGCCGCCGGCGGCCGTGCGGGTCTCCTCGATCAGGCGCTTGCCGATGCCCTGGCCCTGGCAGGCCTTGTCGACGGCGAGGTCGGAGAGATAGCAGCAGAAGCAGAAGTCGGTGAGGGAGCGGGCGAAGCCCACCAGCTTGCCGTCCTGGCGCGCGGTCAGGATCAGGTTGGCGTGCGCCAGCATGCGCTCGACGCGGCCGCGGTCGCCGATCGGCCGGTTGAGGCCCGATTTGGCGACCACGTCGATATATTCGTCGGCGCCGAGATAGTCTTCGCGGGCGTAGATCGTGTTCATGCGTCGAGCCATTTCCTGAGAGCTGCCGTCACTTCGGCGGGTTTTTCCAACGGGGCCATGTGGCCGCACTCCTCGAGCACGACCAGCCGCGACGTCGCGATGTCGGCGGCCATCTCCTCGGCGCGGACCAGCGGCGTCGTCAGGTCCTGGCGGCCGACGATCACCACGGTCGGCACTTCGATGTCGACCAGCAGCGGCCGGCTGTCGGGCCGCGCGATGGTGGCGCGGGTCTCGTTGACGAAGCCTTCGGCGCCGACTTCCAGCGCCATGTCGAGGATGGGCTGGACGATCGCCTTGTTGTCGATGTGCGAGGGATGAAGGATCAGCGGCAGCAGCGCGGGCTGCACACCGTGGAAGCGGCCGATCTTGGTCTGCTCCATCAGGCCGTGGCGCCGCGCCGTTGCCTCGGCCGCGTCGGGCGTGGCCTGGGTGTCGATCAGCGCCAGCCGCTCGACCCGATCGGCAGCGCGACGCATGACCTCGAAGGCGACGTAGCCGCCCATCGAGAAGCCGGCGAGGGCGAAGCGTTGCGGCGCCATCGCCAGGGCAGCGTCGGCCATAGCGGCCATCGAGTCGTAATGCCAGAGCTCGGGCACGACGATGTCGACGGTGTCGGAAAGGGCGTCGATCTGGGGCTGGAAGACACGCCGCGTGGCGAGCAGGCCGGGCAACATGACAAGCGTGGGGCGCGCCATCGATTACACCTGATTCGATCAGATCTGGATCTGGTTGCCCAACTCGATAGCGCGGTTCGGGGGAATTCGGAAGAAGGTCTTGGTCGCCGAGGCCGAGTGGGAGAGCGAGATGAACCAGTCGCGGCCGATCCGGCCGAGCGGCGAGCGCTGCGCCGGCACCAGCGTCTCGCGGCCGAGGAAGAAGCTGGTCTCCATCTCATCGTAGGCGATGCCGTGCGGCCGGCAGGCCCGCAGCGCCGCCGGCACGTCGGGCTGCTCGGTGAAGCCGTAGCGGGCGATCACGGTGTGGAAGCCCTTGCCCAGCCGTTCGACCTCGATGCGGTTGGCCTCGGACACGACCGGCACGTCCATGGTCTCGACCTGCAGGATGATGATGCGCTCGTGCAGGACCTTGTTGTGCTTGAGGTTGTGCAGGAAGGCCGAGGGCGTGTGGCTGGCGTCGGCGGTCAGGAACACCGCGGTGCCGGCGACGCGGTCGGGCGCGCGCTCCATGCGCTCGAGGAACTGGCGGAGCGGCAGCGAACCCTCGCTGAGCTCGACTGCGACCAGCCGGCGGCCGCGCCGCCAGGTGGTGATGGTGAAGTAGACGAAGGACGCGACCACCAGCGGCAGCCAGCCGCCGTCGGGGATCTTGAGCGCGTTGGCGATGAAGAAGGCGAGGTCGGGGATGGCCAGCAGGCCGAACACGCCGACAGCGACCACCGGCCGCCAGCGCCACACCAGGATGGCGACGGCGGTGGCCAGGGCCGCGTCGACCAGCATGGCGCCGGTGACGGCCAGGCCATAGGCGCCGGCCAGCGCGCCCGAGGATTCGAAGCCCACGACCAGGGCCACGACGCCGCCCATCAGGATCCAGTTCACGCGCGGGATGTAGATCTGGCCGATCGCGGTCTCGGAGGTGTGCTTGATCTCCATGCGCGGCAGGTAGCCGAGCTGGATGGCCTGGCGGGTGAGCGAGAACACGCCGGTGATGACCGCCTGCGAGGCGATGACCGTGGCCAGGGTCGAGAGCGCCACCAGGCCGATGATGTAGTCTTTCGGCACCAGTTCGAAGAACACCTGCCGCACGATCTCGGGATCGTCGATGATCATCGCGCCCTGACCGAAATAGTTGAGCAGCAGGCCCGGCATGACCAGGCTGAGCCAGCCGATGCGGATCGGCTTGCGGCCAAAGTGGCCCATGTCGGCGTACAGCGCCTCGGCGCCGGTGACCGCCAGCACGATCGAGCCGAAGGCCCAGAAGATGCCGAGGCCTTGGTCGGAAATCAGCCTGACCGCATAGAGTGGGTTGATCGCGTAGAGCACGGCCGGGTTCTTGGCGATCTGCCAGAGGCCGAGCACGCCCAGCACCAGGAACCACAACAGCATGACCGGGCCGAACAGCCGGCCGACGTCCGCCGTGCCGCGCGCCTGCAGCATGAACAGGCCGACCAGGATGATCAGCGCCAGGGGGATCACGAAGGGGGTGAAAGCCGGCGTGATCGCCGACAGGCCCTCGACGGCGGACATGACCGAGACGGCCGGCGTGATGATGGCGTCGCCGTAGAACAGGGCGAGGCCGACCACGGCCAGCACGGTGATGGCGCGGCGCACCGAGCGCTGCTTGCCGTTTAGGCCGCGCGTCGCCAGCGTCGCCAGCGCCAGCACGCCACCTTCGCCCTTGTTGTCGGCGCGCATGATCAGCACGACGTACTTGATGGTGACGGTGAGCGTGACGGCCCAGAACAGCGTCGACAGCACGCCCAGCACATGCTCCGGCGTCGGCGTCAGGCCGGCGCCATGGAGAAAGGTCTCGCGGAGCGCGTAGAGAGGGCTGGTGCCGATGTCGCCGAACACCACGCCCAGCGCACCGACCACGAGGCCGGCCGCGGCGCCCCCCGGCGCGTGAGAGCCGTTGCTGCCGTTGGCCGCGGGCGTCGCGGGCGGGACTGGAGGAGGTGGTGGACTGGTTTCGGCTGCGGCCATGTTATCGGACACCGCCAAGGTTGGCGGCGGCGCGACGGTTTGCGCCTGCGCCTTCCGCCTGTCAACGCGCCAAATCTCAGTCCGTTGCGACGAATGGGCTTGACTTGGAAGCGGCCCAAGGGCGGCCTTGCGACATGACCGAGCATATTGATGTCAGCGACCCGCAGCTCTACCGCGAAGATGCCTGGGCGCCGCATTTCGCGCGGTTGCGGCGGGAGGACCCGGTGCACCGCCACGCCGAGAGCCCTTACGGGCCCTACTGGTCGGTGACGCGCTTCGCCGACATCAGGACGGTCGAGCTCGACCACGGGACCTATTCATCGGACCACAGCCTGGGCGGCATCCAGATCGCCGACCAGGCCAAGGGCCGGGAGCTGCCCAACTTCATCCGCATGGACCCGCCACGCCACACCGCGCAGCGCAGGACCGTGGCCCCGATTGCGGCACCTTCCAGCCTCGCCAACATGGAAGGCACGATCCGCCAGCGCACCGAGGCCGTGCTCGACGGCCTGCCGCGCAACGAGACCTTCGACTGGGTCGACCGCGTGTCGACCGAGCTCACGGCCATGATGCTGGCCACCCTGTTCGACTTCCCGTGGGCCGACCGGCGCAAGCTCACCCATTGGTCCGACGTCGCCATCGCCAATATCGGGGCCGAGGACGCCGTCGTGAAGACCGATGCCGAGCGCATGGCCGAGCTCACGCAGATGGCCGATATCATGGGCGCGCTGTGGAAGGAGCGCGCGGCCCAGCCGCCCAAGTTCGACCTGATCTCGATGATGGCGCACGCGGAGGCGACGCAGAACCTGTCGCCGCGCGAGTTCATCGGCACGTTCGGCCTGCTGATCGTGGGCGGCAACGACACCACGCGCAATTCGATGACCGGCGGGCTGATGGCGATGATCGAACATCCCGAAGAAGTGGCCAAGGTGCGGGCCAATGCTGCCCTGCTGCCGGCCCTGGTGTCGGAAACCATCCGCTACCAGACGCCGGTGATCCACATGCGGCGCACCGCGACGCGGGACACCGAGCTCGCCGGCAAGGCCATCGCCAAGGGCGACAAGGTGGTGATGTGGTACATCTCGGGCAACCGCGACGAGACCGAAATCGAGGAGCCCGAGCGCTTTTCCGTCGGCCGCGCCAAGCCGCGCCATCACCTTGCCTTCGGCGCCGGCATCCACCGCTGCGTCGGCGACCGGCTGGCCGAGATGCAGCTCAGTATCCTGTGGGAGGAGCTGCTGAAGCGGGACCTCGCGATCGAACTCGCGGGGCCGCCGGTGCGGCTCTACTCCAATTTTATCCGCGGTATCCGCGCCTTGCCCGTCATCATCCGCGCCTGACCGTCTCGACGCCCGAGGCGAAAGCCTGCTGCAGCAGCCAGACGTCGCCCGCGATCGAGACGAAGTCATAGCCCAGGCGGACGAACTCGGCGGCCTGTTTGGCGTCGACCGCGAGCCGTCCGGCCGATTTGCCGTGCTTCTTGGCCGCCGCGATCGTGGCCTGCTCGGCCTGCAGGACATCCGGATGGTCGAAGGCGCCGGGTTCGCCCAGCGCCACCGACAGGTCGTTGTGGCCAAGCCACAGCATGTCGTCGCCGGGCATCGAGGCGATCTCGTCGGCGGCCGCCGCGCCCCTGGGGTCCTCGACCTGCCGGATGTTGGCGGTGCGGGCGTTCTGCTCGGCAAAGCGCGGCACGAGCGGTTCGGAACGCATGGCGAAACGCTCGTGGGCGAGGCCCAGCGCCACGCCGCGGGTGCCATCGGGCCAGTATTTGGCGGCGTCCAGCACCGCCTTGGCCTGCTCGACCGACGACACGATCGGGACCATGACGCCGTCGGCGCCGGTATCCA
>JAUXRT010000285.1 GCA_030681635.1 Reyranella sp. | reverse complement strand
ATTCTGAACGCCCTGCACGTCAAGGCCGACGGCCGCCTGATCGTGCTCGAAGTCGCCCAGCACCTGGGTGAGTCCGAGGTTCGTACCATCGCCATGGACACCACCGACGGCCTGGTGCGCGGCGAGAAGGCGGTCGATACCGGCTCCCCGATCCAGATGCCGGTCGGCCCCGAGACGCTCGGCCGCATCCTGAACGTCATCGGCGAGCCGGTCGACGAGCGCGGCCCGGTCGGCAACAAGAGCACGCTCCCGATCCATCGCAGCGCGCCCGAGTTCGTCGAGCAGTCGACGGAAGCGCAGATCCTGATCACGGGCATCAAGGTCATCGACCTGCTCGCCCCCTACGCCAAGGGCGGCAAGATCGGCCTGTTCGGCGGCGCCGGCGTCGGCAAGACCGTGACGATCATGGAACTGATCAACAATGTCGCCAAGGCGCACGGCGGCGTGTCGGTGTTCGCCGGCGTCGGCGAGCGTACCCGCGAAGGCAACGACCTCTATCATGAGATGATCGAGGGCGGCGTCATCAAGCTCGACGGTCCGGGCTCCAAGGTGGCGCTGGTGTACGGCCAGATGAACGAGCCGCCGGGCGCCCGCGCCCGCGTCGGCCTGAGCGGTCTCACCGTCGCCGAGTATTTCCGCGACGTCGAAGGCCAGGACGTGCTGTTCTTCGTCGACAACATCTTCCGCTTCACCCAGGCCGGCTCGGAAGTGTCGGCGCTGCTGGGCCGCATCCCGTCGGCGGTGGGCTATCAGCCGACGCTGTCGACCGACATGGGCGCGCTGCAGGAGCGCATCACCTCGACCAAGAAGGGCTCGATCACCTCGGTGCAGGCCATCTACGTGCCCGCCGACGACTTGACCGACCCGGCGCCAGCCACCTCGTTCGCCCACTTGGACGCGACCACGGTGCTCAGCCGCTCGATCGCCGAGCAGGCGATCTTCCCGGCCGTCGATCCGCTCGACTCGACCTCGCGCATGCTCGATCCGCGCATCGTCGGCGAAGAGCACTACAACGTCGCGCGCTCGGTGCAGCGCGTGCTGCAGCAGTACAAGTCGCTGCAGGACATCATCGCCATCCTGGGCATGGACGAGCTCTCCGAAGAGGACAAGCTGGTCGTGACCCGCGCCCGCAAGATGCAGCGGTTCCTCAGCCAGCCGTTCCATGTGGCCGAAGTCTTCACCGGCACGCCCGGCGTGTTCGTGAAGCTCGAGGACACGATCAAGGCCTTCAAGGCGATCGTCGCCGGCGAGTACGACGACCTGCCGGAGTCGGCCTTCTACATGGTCGGCACCATCGACGAGGCGGTCGCCAAGGCCAAGAAGCTCGCGGCCGAGGCGGCCTGAGCCGATGGCCAAGGTCAACTTCCGGCTGGTCATGCCCGAGCGCGAGCTGCTCGCGACCGAGGCCGACATGGTCGTGGTGCCGGGCAGCGAAGGCGACTTCGGCGTCCTTCCCGGTCACGCGCCCCTGATCTCGACCGTTCGTCCTGGGGTGCTCGAGGTCTTCCAGGGCAACAAGGCCGAGCAGCGCTTTCTGGTGGTCGGCGGCTTTGCCGAGGTGACCCCCGAGCGTTGCACAGTGCTGGCCGACGAGGCCCTGCCGTTCGAGTCGGTCACGCCCGAGCAATTGGCCGAGCGCGAGCGCGCCGCCGAGCGCGACCTGACGGATGCCGCGACCGAGGCCGAAAAGGCCACCGCCCAGAAAAACCTGACTGTTGCCAAGGACTTACGGCGGGCCCAGGCCTACTACGCCAGCCGCTGACCCTCGGGTCTTCTGGCGGCCGCCCGCGCAACTTTCTATCCAGATGTGCACCGCCCGGCCCTTGAAGGCCGGGCCGGGGGCCGCTTTATTATGTTTGTGCGATAGACCGCCGAGGGGTCTCGATCATGGGTAACTGGACACTCGAGACGATCGCCTGGGATCGCTTCGACGCGTCGAAGGTCGATCCGGAGATCCTGCGCAACATCAAGGCCGCGGCCCTGGTGGAGAGGAACGGCAGCGACTACGGCATCTACCTCGCCCGCGTCTTCGCCGACGATCCGCAGTTCATGGCATCGGTCGACAACTGGGTCGTGGAAGAAGTGCAGCACGGCATGGCGCTTGGCCGCTGGGCGCGGCTGGCCGATCCGGCCTGGGATTTCGACGCCGCCTTCGCGCGTTTCCGTGAGGGTTACAAGCTGCCGCTCGATATCGAGAGTTCGGTGCGCGGCAGCCAGGCCGGCGAGATGATGGCGCGCTGCATCGTCGAGACCGGCACCAGCTCCTATTACAGCGCCCTCAAGGACGCCACCGCCGAGCCGGTGCTGAAGCAGGTCTGCGCCAAGATCGCCGCCGATGAATTCCGCCACTACAAGCTCTTCTACGAGCATCTGCGCCGCTGCCTGCAGCGTGATCGCCTGAGCCGCTGGGGTCGGCTCCGCATCGGCTGGGGCCGCCTCAAGGAGAGCGAGGACGACGAGCTCGCCTATGCCTATTTCGCGGCCAACGAACCCGCCGAGGCGGTCTACGATCGCGAGCGCTACATGCGCGCCTATGCCCGCCGCGCCTATCCGCTCTACCGCCAGACCCATGTCCAGCGCGCCATGGCAATGATCCTGAAGGCGGTCGGGCTGCAGCCACAGGGCTGGTTGAACGCCCTGATGACGCGGGCCGGCCTGTGGTTCCTCCGCCGCAACGCGAGCCGCCTCGCCGCCTCGGGCGCCTAGAGTCTTTCCGGCAGAAGCGGAGCAACAACAAAAGCCTCATCCTTCGAGACGCGCCGAAGACGGCGCTCCTCAGGATGAGGTTTTTTGTTATTTGCGACGTCACTCAACCAGGTCGGCGAATTCCGCCAGCACCGCCTCGTAGACCGGCCGTTTGAAGGGCACGATCAACGACGGCAGGTCGTGCGCCGGCACCCACTGCCAGGCCTCGAATTCCCGGTCGTGCGCCGCGATGTCGATGTCGGAATCGGACCCGGTGAAGGCGAGCGCGAACCACTTCTGCGCCTGGCCGTGCCACTTGCCCTTCCAGTGGGCCGGGCGGCGCGCCTCCGGCACGTCGTAGGCGATCCACCTGGCGCTCTCGCGCAGCAGCAGCGCCTTGGCGGTGCCGACTTCCTCCTTGAGCTCGCGACAGGCGGCTTCGACCGGGGTCTCACCGTCGTCGACACCGCCCTGAGGCATTTGCCAGGCACCGGGCTCCTTCGCGCGACAACCGACGAACACGCGACGGTCGGCCGCGATCAGCATCAATCCGACGTTCGGACGGTAGAACTCGGGCCGACCTTCGATCATGGGCGGAGCTGCGCCGGTTGGGCGGCCACGCGCGCCATGCAGGCGGCGCGGCATTCGAAATGGCCGATGATGGGTACCAGCGAAACGGTGGCCGGCGCCACCAGTCGCCTGTGCCAAGCCACGACGGCATCGATCGCCCCGTTATCCGGCTGCATCACGCCGAAGGCATGCCGCGGCGTCCGCTCTGGTTCGCTGGCGGCGGTCCAGGTGACGAGACGGTCGAGCGACCCGGCGACTCCGTCGCTCGCCAGTCTGTAGTCGAGGATGTTGGTACTGCGCGCATACCCCGCGCCGAACTCGACGGTGAGGCGTTGGAGGATTGCCGTTTCCGGGCTCGGGTTGATCTCGACCACGGCAAGGCCGCGATCGGCGATCTCCCTGATCAGCGGCCGGAGCGTCACTTCCGACCGCGGCACCGGCCCCGGCGAGCGCACGACGAAGCCGACGTAGCCTTCGGCACGCGCCATCGCGATACGCAGCCGGCGCAGGTTCTCGGGCGCATCGGCCGAGGTCTCGATCGGTTTCAGTCCGCGTTCGGCGAGCCCGCTCGGATCCTCGGCCGGCAACATGAGATAGGTTTCGTGGCCGCGTTCCCGCGCCCGCATGAGCCAGCGCGGCAGGTCGGGCGTGGCCGGCAGGAAGGCCAGGCTTACCTCGCCCGGCAATTCCTCGATGGCGCGTCGCATCAGCGGCTCGCTGGCGCCGAGGTCGATCATCAGCAGCCCGACGCGGGCCGGCGGGCCGGCGGGATCGAAGCGCCGCGAATTGGCGATCCAGGGCATCCAGCCGCCGGGTGAGATCCGCGGCAGGCGAAGCCCGTCGGCGGTGACCTCAACCAAGTCGGCACTCTCGGCCGGAGCCAATGTTCGAAAGACCGGTGGCGCGAGCCTTGGCGGCAGCTTCAGGGCGATCACCTTGCGCGGCGGTTCGACCTCGAGGCTGGCCACGGGCTGCACCGAAGGTTCGGCCGCCTCCGGCGCGCCGCTGCCGAGGCCGAAGGCCAGCAGGGCGGAAACAGCCACCAGACCGAGAACGAGCGAATAGGCGGCAATCAGGCCGCTATTCGCCCGGTGCTTGCCGGTCTTTCGGCCGGCGGTCGCCACGGCATCACTCCGCCGCTGGCGGCTCAGTCGCCGCGCTTGCTGTAGAGCGAGATGCCGCGGATCAGGTCGGCCGCCCGCAGGAGCTGATAGTCGGAAACGGCTTCCTTCGGCGGCTCGTCGGGATCACCCGACGGCGCCGGCGCCGTGCTCGCGGCCGGCTTCTCGTCCTTCTTGTCGCCGGGCTTGGCGGCATCAGGCTTGGTCGCGTCAGGCTTGGCCGCTTCGGGCTTGGCGTCCGCCGGCTTGCCGTTCGGATTGGTGATCGAGCGGCGCAGGTTCTCCTCGCGGAAGCCGGCGCGCGGAGCCAGGGCCTCGATCTTGGCCTGCTCGACGTCGATGTCGGGCTTGATGCCTTCCTTCTGGATCGACCGGCCCGACGGCGTGAAGTAGAGCGCGGTCGTGAGCCGGATGGCGCCGCCACCGGTGACCTGCATGATCGTCTGCACCGAGCCCTTGCCGAAGGTCCGGGTGCCGAGAATGATCGCGCGCTTGTGGTCCTGCAGCGCGCCGGCCACGATCTCGGAAGCCGACGCCGAGCCGCCGTTCACCAGAACGACGATCGGCAGGCCGCCGGTGACGTCGCCGGGCTTGGCGTTCCAGCGCTGCACGTCCTCGCTCTTGCGCGCCTTGACCGAGACGATCTCGCCCTTCTCGAGGAAGGCATCCGACATGGCGATCGCCTGGTCGAGCAGGCCGCCCGGATTGTTGCGCAGATCGAGGATGAAGCCCTTGAGCTTGGTGCCGGCTTCCTTCTTGAGCTTCTCGACGGCGTCGAGCACGCCCGAGGTGCTCTGCTCGGTGAAGGAGGTGACGCGGATATAGCCGATGTCGCCGCCTTCAAGGCGGTAGCGCACCGATTTCACCTTGATGGTCTCGCGCGTGAGCGAGACATCGAACGGGTCCTTGCCGGCGCGGCGGATCGAGATCTTGATCGGGGTGCCGACCTTGCCGCGCATGCGCTCGACCGCCTCCTGGAGCGTCAGCCCCTGGACCGGCTCGCCATCGAGGGCAAAAATCAGGTCGCCCGGCATGATGCCGGCCCTGGAAGCGGGCGTGTCGTCGATCGGCGACACAACCTTGATGACGCCGTTCTCCATCGTGACTTCGATGCCGAGGCCACCGAACTCGCCCTTGGTCTGGACCTGCATGTCCTTGTAGGTCTTGGGGTTCATGTAACTCGAGTGCGGGTCGAGCGCGGTCAGCATGCCGTTGATGGCATTCTCGATCAGCGTCTTCTCGTCGGCCGGCTCGACATAGTCGCGCCGCACGCGCTCCAGCACGTCGCCGAAAAGGTTGAGATGCTGATAGAGCTCGCTCTTGTCGCCGCCGGCGGGCTTGGCGGGGGCCTTGTCCTGGGACCACGCCGGCAAGGCGACGGGAACGGCCAGGAAAGCCAGGATCGCGGCGGCGGAAGCGATGCGCAAACGGGTCATTGGATTGCTTTCAGGGACGGTCGCTGGCCTACACCGGCCAGGCGACCCGGGGGTTCGGGCGTTGGGACGAAGATACAAGGCGGTCTTTGGCAGTATCAAGGCGCAGACGGGTCACGGCACTTCACAAATCAGGCCGAAGCCGCGGCCACGGCGCGGGGCGCGGCCAGAATCGCGGATCGCGATGCCTCGGAAAGCAGCGATTTCCCCGTCATTTCCGCAGGTTGCGGCACGCCCATCAGCGCGAGCAGCGTGGGAGCGACATCGGCCAGCTTGCCGTCGGCGAGCGAATGGACGGCGGCGGGCGCGTTGAACAACAATGCCGGTACCCGATTCAGCGTGTGCTGGGTATGTTTCTGGTGGGACGTCTCGTCGAACATCTGCTCGGCATTGCCGTGGTCGGCCGTGACGAACAGGACGCCACCCACCTTCTTGACCGCCGCCATGAGCCGGCCGAGGCAGGCGT
>JAUXRT010000269.1 GCA_030681635.1 Reyranella sp. | reverse complement strand
GCCTTGTCGGTGAAGCCCGGCGTCATCACGTAGCCGCGGCCTTCGGCGATGGTATCGGGCGTGTAGCCGAGCTCGATGCCGGGCTTGATGTGGTCGAAGAAGCGCGGCGCGAGCGCGAGATAGCCTTGGCTGGCGAAGAAGTCGGCAACCTTCCGGATGTGCTGATTGACGCCGAAAATCTCCTGAATCACCACGATGCCGCCCTTGGCCGTGCCCTTCGGGGTCGCGAGATAGGCGCCAATTTCGCCAGCTGCCGACCTAAGCCGGATATCTTCGCCCATGAGAATAACTCCCTCTGTTCATTGCATTGGACATGGTAATTCAGCGGCGTTCAACCCATTGGATCAACCCACCGGATCAGCGCACTGGATCGACCATGTATCTGCCGAAGCACTTCGAAGGCGACGAGGCCATTGGCCGGGAGATCATGCGGGCTCACAGCTGGGCGCTGCTGACCACGGCCGCCGAGGATGGCGCGCCACTCACCACGCATCTCTCGTTGTTGTGGCAGGACACGGGCGGGCCGCACGGCTCCCTGATCGGTCATGTCGCGCGGGCTAACTCGCACTGGAAGCTGTTCGCACGCCCTGCGGAATCGCTGGCCCTGTTCTGGGGACCGCATGCCTACGTTTCGCCCACCTGGTACACGCCCGGCGCCAAGGTGCCGACCTGGAACTACGTGACGGTGCACGCCTATGGCCGGCCGCAGATCATCGAGGACACCAAGGGTGCGCTCGATGTGCTGGCGGCGCTCGCCAAGGAATATGAGGCTGAAGGTCCCGAAGGCTGGGGACTCGACCGGCTGCCTGCGGGCAATGCCGAGGCGCAGACGCGCGGTATCACGGTGTTCCGTATGCCGCTCTCGCGTATCGAAACCAAGATCAAGCTCAGCCAGAATCGCGAGATGGCGGATCGGCTGCGTGTGATCGAAAAGCTCGAGGAGTCCGACAGCCAGGAGGCCCAGGGCACCGCGCGCTGGATGAAGCGCGTCCTGCCGTAAGAGGCGATCCCGCCTCTTCTCAGGAAGGCCCGTCGCCCAGCACCGTGCAGCGGCGGATGACGCGCGGCTCGTTCACGAGATCGTAGGGTCCCGCCTTGTGCAGCAGGCAGCGGTTGTCCCAGACCATGAGATCGCGTGGCCGCCAGTCGTGGAAATAAGTCCGGCAGACGGCAACGATCCGGTCGTTGAGGCCGTCGATGAAGGCCCGGCCCTCGTCGTAGCCCATGCCGACGATGCGCTCGGCGTGATCGCCGAGATACATCGCCTTGCGTCCGGTCTCGGGATGGACGCGAACGACCGGCTGCTCGACCGGCGGCGCGGCCTCGCGCTGGGCATCGGTCATGGGCTGGTCGCCGTGGCGGCGGTTGCGCGAGAAATCGAGATTATGGATGGCGCGCAGTTCTGCGAGGCGTCGCTGCTCTTCCGGCGGCATCGCCTCGAAGGCCGAGTACATGTCGGCAAAGCCGGTGCCGCCGCCGCGGCTCGGGATCACCTCGGCATAGAGCATCGTCGCCTTGGTCGTATAGCGCTGCCACGAGCCGTCGGTATGCCAGGCCAGCGTTCCCCGGTCGGGATGCTTGCCGTTCGGCTTGCCGTCGGGCCCGACGTTCGAGAGCGTGTACAGCTCGGGATGGGCGCCGGCGTGATACTGGTTCATGACATGGACTTGCACCTGGCCGAACCGGCGTGCGAACGCAACCTGGTCGCCGGGCGGCAGGTCCTGGTCGCGGAAGAGCAGAAGCTGATGCGCCAGGAAGGCGTCGTAGATCGCGGAAAAGGTCACGTCGTCGATCGCCGACACGGAGATTCCCTCGATCCCGGCGCCAAGGCCGCCCTCGAAGGGGCGTAGCCGGAACGGCTGGGCCGCCCGACTCCGGCCGGCAGCTGCGGTCGACATGGCGATCCTCCCCAGGGAAGTCCCCGGGGAGGCTAGCGCCGTGCCGCCGCCAGGGTCAAACGGGCAGGGCCCGTGCCTGCTTCGCCTGCAGCAGATCGTGCCCACGATGATGAAGCACCAGCGTCGCAGTGGCGATGCAAAGGGGATGGCGGATTGGCATGTTGTCTCCCTGTTCGTTGGAGAACAACGCGCTACAGTGGAGATGCTACGATTTGCTGACGAGTTTGTGGGTGGGCGCGGGGCCGCAATCGAACCGCAACAAACCGGCGGCATGATCCCTGAGAGGCACGCATGGACAAAGACTTTTCCGGTTCCACAGATGAGGGCACGAACGCCAGCGCCGAGACCTCGATCGGCGAGCTGATCGAACGCCGCCTGTCGCGGCGCGGCGCGTTGGCGGGGCTGGCCGGCACGGCGGTATTCGCCGCCCTCGGCGGCAAGGCCGGCGCCCAGAGCGGCTCACCGTCCTCCTTCACCTTCAAGGAAGTGCCCCACGTCAACGATCCGACACATCATGTGCCCGACGGTTACGAGGTCCAGGTGCTGATCCGCTGGGGCGATCCCGTGCTGCCGGGCGCCCCGGCCTACGATCCGGCCCAGCAGAGCGCCGCCGCCCAGGCCCTGCAGTTCGGTTACAACAACGATTTCCTCGGCTTGCATGCGCTGCCGGCCGGCAGCACCTCGGGCGATCGCTTCCTGCTGGTGGTGAACCACGAATATACCAACACCAACCTGATGCTGGCCGGCATCGGCGAGGGCCGCGAGGCCCGGCTGCGTGTCGACAAGCCCCAGGCCGAGATCGAGATGGCCGCGCACGGCGGCTCGGTGCTCGAGGTTTCTCGCGAGGGCCGCCGCTGGAAGGTGGTCGACGCCAGCCGCTACGCCCGCCGTATCGACGCGAACACGCCGATGCGCATCGCGGGTCCGGCTGCGGGGAACGGCAAGATGAAGACGTCGGCCGATCCGGCCGGCACCGGCGTGCTCGGCATGTTCAACAACTGCGCCGGGGGCGAGACGCCGTGGGGCACGTGGCTGACCTGCGAGGAGAATATCAACTTCTACTTCACGGGTGACCAGGCCAAGCATCCCGATCAGATGCTCGCCAAGCGTTACGGCATCGGCCAGAGGGTGGCCTACGCCTGGGGCCGGTACTTCGACCGTTTCGACTTCGAAAAGGAACCGAACGAGCCCAACCGCTTCGGCTGGATCGTCGAGATCGACCCGTACGATCCGCAATCGACGCCGGTGAAGCGCACCGCGCTCGGCCGCTTCGCACACGAAGGTTGCCATCATGCCGTGGCGAAGGACGGGCGGGTCGTCTGCTACATGGGCGACGATTCACGCTTCGAGTATGTCTACAAGTTCGTCACTTCAAGGCCGTGGAATCCGGCTGACCGGGCGGCCAATCGCGATCTCCTGGACGAGGGCACGCTCTACGTCGCCCGCTTCGACGAGGGCGGCAAGGTTGCGTGGCTGCCGTTGGTCCATGGCCAGGGCCCCCTGACGGCCGAGAACGGATTCGCGAACCAGGCCGACGTCGTGATTGGCGCCCGCCGGGCCGGCGACCTCCTGAAGGCCACGCCCATGGACCGGCCCGAGGATATCGAGGCCAACAAGGTCAACGGCTGCATCTACGTGGCGCTGAGCAACAATGGCTCGCGCAAGCCCGAGCAGGTGAACCCGGCCAATCCACGCGCCAAGAACGACCATGGCCATATCCTCGAGATCGCGCCCAAGGACGGCGACCATGCCGCCGCCGAGGGTACCTGGTCGATCCTGGTCGCCGGTGGCCGGCCCGGAAAGGACGAAGGCACGAAGTACCATCCGCAGACCTCGGAGGATGGCTGGCTGACCTGTCCGGACAACGTCACTTTCGACAGCCGGGGACGGCTGTGGATCGCCACCGACTCGGGCGAGATCGCGGGCATCGCCGATGGTCTCTACGCCTGCGATGTCGCCGGCCCCGGCCGGGCGCTGACCCGGCAGTTCTTCGCCGCGCCCAAGGGGGCGGAGGTCTGCGGGCCGACCTTCACGCCGGACGATCGCACGCTGTTCCTCGCCATCCAGCACCCCGGCGAGGGCAAGGGTTCGACCTACGAGAGCCCGGCGACGCGCTGGCCGGACTTCAAGGACGGCCAGCCGCCGCGGCCGGCCGTGATCGCCATCACCAAGAAGGATGGCGGAGCGATAGGGTCCTGACGGCAGTATCTATTCTGAACCGCGCGGGCTCTCGCGCTTGATTACAAGCGCTGCCGCCCGCCAGATTCAACGTGTCACGCGCGGAGCGCGTTACACGTTGAATCTAAAGTGAAACACATCGCCGTCCTTGACGGCGTAGTCCTTGCCTTCGAGGCGGAGCTTGCCGGCATCGCGGGCGCCGGCTTCACCCTTCAGGGTCACATAGTCGTCGTAGGCGATGGTCTCGGCGCGGATGAAGCCCTTCTCGAAGTCGGTGTGGATGACACCGGCGGCAACGGGGGCCGTGGCCTCGCGACGCACGGTCCAGGCACGTGCTTCCTTGGGCCCGACCGTGAAGAAGGTCACGAGATCGAGAAGCTGGTAGCCCGCCCGCACCACGCGGGCGAGGCCGGTTTCTTTTAGGCCAAGCGAGGAGAGATAGTCGCCCTGGTCCTCGGGCGGCAGCTGGGCCACCTCGGCCTCGATGGCGGCCGAGATCACCACGGCCAGCATGCCGCGCCCCTTGGCGAAGGCTTCGGCCTTGGCGCTGTGGGCGTTGCCGGTGGCGGCCGAACCTTCATCGACGTTCAGCACGTACATCATCGGCTTGGCGGTGATGAGTTGTAGTCCGCGGAACACCTGAAGCTCGTCGGCCGTCAGCGCGGCGTCGCGGGCGGGCTTGCCCTCGCGCAGCGCTTCCAGCGCTTTCTTCACCACCGGCACTTCGGCCGCCGCATCCTTGTCGCCGCTCTTGGCGCGCTTCTCGAGGTTGGGCAGGCGCTTTTCCAGGCTGTCCATGTCGGCAATCATCAGCTCGGTCTCGACGACTTCGGCGTCGCTCACCGGATCGACCTTGCCGCTGACATGCGTCACGTCGCCGTCCTCAAAGCAGCGCAGCACGTGGGCGATG
>JAUXRT010000260.1 GCA_030681635.1 Reyranella sp. | reverse complement strand
GCCATCTTCTCACCCAGCATCTTGGCGTAGACCGTGGGATGGCGCGGCATGACCGGTGCGCCGAAGCAGGTCGAGAAGGTGGCCTGCGGTTCGGTCACGCCCTTTTCGGTGCCGGCAACGCGCGCGGTGTAGCCCGAGAGGAAGTGGTACATCGCCTGCTCCGGCGACAGACGCGAGATCGGCGGCAGCACGCCAAAGGCATCGGCCGTCAGCATGACGATATTCTCTGGCGTGCCGGCCATGCCCGAGGTCGAGGCGTTGGGAATGAAGTCGAGCGGATAGCAGGCGCGCGTGTTCTCGGTGTGCTTGCCGTCGTCGAGATCGAGCCGGCCGGTCGCGGGATCGAACACGACATTCTCCAGCACCGTGCCGAAGCGCTCGGTGGTCGCATGGATCTCGGGTTCGGCCTCGCGCGAGAGCTTGATCACCTTGGCGTAGCAGCCGCCCTCGAAATTGAAGAGGCTGGTCTCACCCCAGCCGTGCTCGTCGTCGCCGATCAGGGTGCGCGACGGATCGGCCGACAGCGTGGTCTTCCCGGTGCCGCTGAGGCCAAAGAAGATCGCCACGTCGCCCTTCGCGCCGATGTTGGCCGAGGCGTGCATGGGCAGCACGTTCTTGTCGGGCAGAAGGTAGTTCAGGATGGTGAAGACCGACTTCTTGATCTCGCCGGCGTACCAGGTGCCGCAGATCGCCACGACACGGTCGGTGAAGTTGACCAGCACGGCGCAGTCCGAGGCGGTGCCGTCAACCGCGGGCTCCGCCTGGAAGCCCGGCAGGTTGAGGATGGTGAAGTCGGGCTTGAAGCCCAGCAGCTCATCGGGCTTGGGCCGCAGGAACATGTTGCGGGCGAAGAGATTGTGCCACGCCGTCTCGTTGATCACGCGCACGCCGATGCGATGCGCCGGGTCGGCGCCGGCCCAGCAGTCGCGCACGAACAGGTCGCGGCGCTGGGCGTAGGAGATCATGCGATTGTAGAGTGCGCGGTAGCGCTCGGGGGAGATCGGCTTGTTGGTCTTGCCCCAGTCGATGCGGCTCTTGGACTGGCCGTCCTCGACGAAGAACTTGTCGTTGGGCGAGCGGCCGGTGTGGACGCCGGTGCGCACCGCCAGCGCGCCGCCCTCGACCATCGTGCCCTCACGGCGGCGGATGGCCTCCTCGTAGAGCGCGGGAACCTGCAGGTTCCAATAGACGTTACCCGGGTTCTTCAACCCGAGTGTTTCCAGTCCAACCTTTGGGATAACGAAGCCCGCCTGATGCACGGAGTTTTCTCCTGATTTGTGCGGCTGATCCTAAATGACGCCTATGCGCTACTGGTGTGGCCAAGGGGTGGCAAGTCCCTGCGACAGTTAGTTTCGAGGATCATGTGGATCAGCTACCGCACCTGCGAAGACCATCCCGCGTCGCGGAATCGGCTGGCAGCCGGTCAGGCCGCTCTTCAGGCTGCTCTGGCCCGCCCGACCAGGGCGACCAACGTCTTGCGCGCCTCGCCAGCATCAGCGAGCGGGACGTCGAACGGCAGCCGTGCCACCTGCCCGGCCCGCCGCAGGTCGATGCCCTCGGCGTCGATGCCGGTCATCCGCCAGTCCCCACCCGGCAGCCCCAGCAGCTTCTGGGCGTAGAGCTGCAGGGCGTCGGCATGGTCCTCGTTCATGTGGCTGACGATGCCGGCCTCGCTGTCGGCGAGACCGGGCGCCCTGGCGGGCTGCAGTTCACGCGCCTCCAGCCAGCGGATCTTGCCGAAGCCCTGGACCAGATGGGCGCGCTCCGGCACGACCTTATAGAAGTGGAAATCCTTGAAGCCCGCGTACATCGCGGCATCCGGATGGCGGGCGAGAAAGCGCTGGGCCAGCCTGGGATCGGTGGTCCGTTCGATACGTCCGAGCAAGGTGACCCGGGCGCCGGTCAGCGGCTGGTCGAGACCGCCGGTACCGTCGAACAGCAGCGAAACCCGGCTTTCGACCGCGATCGCCTTGCTATGCTCGGCCAGGTCGCTCAGCAGCAGGACCGGCGACAGGTCGTGATCGACCGCCACCAGCACCAGCGAGGCATAGGGCCAGGCCGTGCCTCCTTCCGAGGCCGGCAACGCGGTGGCGAGGGCGGCGCGATCGAGCCCGCGCAGCAAAGCGCGGACGGCACGTGACATATCTTCAATCATTTCGGGGCAAAACAGCCTTAATTCGCGGATATCGAGGACCGATCGTGGCAGCGGCGGCAAGGCCCCGGTCGTGTTACCATTCAACCACTATCCGCCTTGCCTGTCAGGAGAATCCACGCCGTGCGCAAGAACATCGCCCT
>JAUXRT010000258.1 GCA_030681635.1 Reyranella sp. | reverse complement strand
TCTGAAACTACTTCTCGCCCAGCCACGCCGGCCACAGGCCCCGGGCGGCTTTGCGCGCCTCGGCTTCGGCGCCGGCATAGCGCTGACCGGCCCGTGGCTCCCACGGCAGCACCTCCTCGAGATGGAAGCCGTAGGCGAGGCCGCTCGAGATCAGATAGCCGCCGAGGTCGATGGGTGCTGGCGACGTGTCGATCGTGCATTGCGCCAGGGCGCGGCACTCGCGATCCCACCGGATCGTCCGGCACTTCACCTTGTGGCTGCCCTTGTCGAGCATGTCTTCCAGCGCCGCCCGCGCCCGCATGCCGGCGACCATCTCCTGACCACTCTGCCGGTCGCGCAGCTCGCCCGCCTGCACGCCCCATAGCCGGAGCGGCGGTTTTAGGCCGGCGCCGCCCAGGGTGACGCCGTCGATGGCATAGGCCTCGCCGTTCCAGTCCTTGGGCAGCGCGCCCATGCTCGCGGCGCAGTCGGGCAGCTTGTCGGCTGTCCTGTCCGGCTCCGGCGGGCGTCGTTGCTGGGCATCGGCGGCACTGGCTGTACAGGCCAGCAGGCAGGCGAGGAGCAGGGTTTTCATCATTTAGTCCGTTCGTGGAGGCGTGGCCGGCAGCATTCGGTCGATCGCGGTACACCAGACGGCCTGGGCTGCCTCCATCGTGAGGCCGTAGTCGACGCGCAACTGGTTCCAGCTCTCGAAGCTGGTGAGCGCCCCCAGGGCAAACAGCATCTGCTTGCGTTCGGGGGCCGGCAGGGCCGAAAGCTCCGGCGCGTACATCAGCTTCAGCCGCGCAAGATTCGCGCGTCGCACCAGCGCGACACGGCCCTTGAGTTCGGCCAGCTGGTCCTGAGTTTCGATCATGGCCCGCCACAGCGGCAGCCACCTCTGGCAGGCCCCCGCGCGGGTCCTCACGTGGGCTCTGATCCGGGTTGGCCGATCGCCGTCGATGTCCTGCGCCGGGGCCTCCGCCTGGCCCGCGGCAATGGCGTGGTCCGCTGCAGCGAGGCCGAGCGCCCGGAGATCGGTGAAGCGCTCGAAGATCGACCGTACCGAGTATCCCGCCTGTTCCGCGATCTGCGACGCCGTCGGCGCCCGCACGTTTTCGGCCAACAGGCCGAGATAGGCCTCGATGATCAGCTGTCGGGTCCGCTCGCTCCGCAGGCGGCGGCCGTCGAAACGACGGCTCCGGCCCGGCGGCTTGCCCAGGACAAGATCTTGAACCATCCCTGAAACTGCTCCGGACCGGGCCTCGAGATCGTGGGGTGGCTGCTTACGACTGACCGGACGCTCGGACCAAGCATCGGAAAGGAAGCAGGACCGCGGCCAGTGTGACGGCTTTCGGGGCGATATGCCAGCAGCCCGGGATTTTGAGGCGATTTCGGTCGGATGAGCGCTTGTTCGCTGATAGAAGATCACCACCTCGACCTCACGTGCTGTATTGCGCGCGCTCAGCGTTCGCCCCCAGAACCCTCGACAATCAGAGAGAAACGCCATGAAATTCAGGCCGCTGCACGATCGCGTGGTGATTCGCCGAGTCGAGGAAGAGGGCAAGACCAAGGGCGGCATCCTCATTCCCGACACCGCCAAGGAAAAGCCCATGGAAGGCGAGGTCGTGGCCGTTGGCCCGGGCGCTCGCAACGAGACCGGTGCGCTGGTGCCGCTCGACGTCAGGAAGGGCGACCGCATCCTGTTCGGCAAGTGGTCGGGCACCGAGATCAAGCTCGACGGCGAGGATCTGCTCGTCATGGCCGAGTCCGACATTATGGGCGTCGTCGAAGGATCGCCCGTCGCCAAGAAGAAAGCCGCCTGAGCCACCCGGCTCGGCGCTCCAGGCATTCATAGATAAGGAACAACGAAGATGTCAGCCAAAGAAGTACGTTTCGGCGCCGATGCCCGTGCCCGCATGATCCGAGGTGTCGATCTCCTGGCCGATTCGGTCAAGGTTACGCTCGGTCCCAAGGGCCGCAACGTCGTGATCGACAAGTCCTACGGCGCGCCGCGCATCACCAAGGACGGCGTCACCGTCGCCAAGGAGATCGAGCTCAGCGACAAGTTCGAGAACATGGGCGCGCAGTTGGTGCGCGAGGTGGCGACCAGGACTTCCGATTCCGCCGGTGACGGCACTACCACGGCGACCGTGCTGGCCCAGGCGATCGTGCGGGAGGGCGCCAAGTCGGTGGCGGCCGGCATGAACCCGATGGACCTCAAGCGCGGTATCGACCTCGCCGCCGAATGGGTGATGGAAGACCTCAAGAGCCGCTCCAAGAAGGTCTCGACCAGCCAGGAGATCGCCCAGGTCGGCACCATATCGGCCAACGGCGACAAGGCGATCGGCGACATGATCGCCAAGGCGATGGACAAGGTCGGCAAGGAAGGCGTGATCACGGTCGAAGAGGCCAAGAGCCTCGACACCGAGCTCGACGTTGTCGAGGGCATGCAATTCGATCGTGGCTACCTCTCGCCCTATTTCATCACCAATGCCGAGAAGATGATCTGCGAGCTCGAGAATCCCTACATCCTGATTCACGAGAAGAAGCTCGCCAGCCTGCAGAATATCCTGCCGCTGCTCGAGTCGATCGTGCAGTCGGCCCGGCCGCTGCTCATCATCGCCGAGGACATCGAAGGCGAAGTGCTCGCGACCCTGGTCGTCAACAAGCTGCGCGGCGGCCTCAAGGTCGCGGCCGTCAAGGCGCCGGGCTTCGGCGATCGCCGCAAGGAGATGCTGGAGGATCTCGCGATCCTGACCGCGGGCCAGGTGATCAGCGAGGATCTCGGTACCAAGCTCGAGAACGTGACGCTCGATATGCTGGGCACCGCC
>JAUXRT010000249.1 GCA_030681635.1 Reyranella sp. | reverse complement strand
GCTGAAATTGTCGAGCGCCTTCTGGCGGGCGTTCTGGCTCTTGTTGCCGTGGATCGCCTCGGAGCGCACGCCGCGATCCTCGAGCGCCTCGGCGACGCGGTTGGCGCCACGCTTGGTGCGGGTGAACACGATCACGCGCTCGAGCGCCGCGTCGGACAGCAGATGGCTCAGCAGCTGGCGCTTGCTGGAAGCGTTCACGTAGTAGACGCGCTGATCGATCTTCTCGATCGGCTTGCCCTGGGACGCAATCTCGACGCGCTCCGGGTTCTTCAGGATCTCCGAGGAGAGCTTGGCGATGTCGTTCGGCATGGTGGCCGAGAACAGCAGCGTCTGGCGGTTCTTGGAGACCGAGCCCGCGATGCGACGGACGTCCTTGATGAAGCCCATGTCGAACATGCGATCGGCTTCGTCGAGCACGAAGAAGGTGACGTTGCCGAGCTTCACGTTGCCGCGCTCGACGAGGTCGAGCAGACGGCCAGGCGTGGCGATCAGGATGTCGACGCCGCGCGCCAGCGTCTCGATCTGGCGGGCGTAGCCGAGACCGCCGACGACGGTGCACAGGCGCAGGCCGAGGCCGCGGCCGTAGGTATCGAAGCTGCGCGCGATCTGCACGGCAAGCTCACGGGTCGGCGCCAGCACGAGGGCGCGCGGGCTCTTCGGCTGGGCACGCTCGTTGGACGCGGCAAGCAGCTGCAGGACGGGCAGCGCGAAAGCCGCCGTCTTGCCGGTGCCGGTCTGGGCGATGCCCAGCACGTCACGGCCCTGGAGCAGCGCCGGAATGGTGCGCGCCTGGATCGGCGTGGGGGTGGTGTACTTGGCTCCGTGCAGGGCACGCAGCAGCGGCTCGGACAGGCCGAGATCCGCAAACGAAACTTCACTCACTGAAAATAGTCCTTCTCACCGCCCCACCGTGCCTTTCGGGCACGCGTATGAAGAGCGGCTTTTGGCCCGTTCCCGCGCGCGGCTGGGACGGCTCTTGCTTAGGGGATTGCTCGGGATGAGGCGCCGTCAAAAGTAATGGGGCGCGTCGCGCGATCGCGAGAAACCTGAGGTGGCGCGGTTATGATGGTGCAGCGCAGCGAAGTCAAGTGGCGAAACTGTGGCATGGCCAGCGCCCAGAGGCAGCCATAGGATCGGTTTGACCAAGACATCGAGGAACGTGGCCAGATGGAATTCGGCGTTCTCTTCACCTCGCATCCCAATCCGAAAGAAGAACCCTACCCCCATCGCGACGTGCACAAGCGCACGACCGAGGAGATCCTGGAGGCCGAGCGGCTGGGCTACGACACCGCCTGGATCGCCGAACATCATTTCTCGACCGGCTACGGCATCATGCCGGACTGCTTCGCCTACATGGCCTACCTCGCGGCCAAGACCAGCCGCATCAAGCTGGCCGCCGGCGTGATCACACTGCCGCTCTACGATCCGATCCGCGTCGTGGAGAACACCAGCTTCGTCGACATCCTGTCCGATGGCCGCGTCATGCTGGGCATCGGCTCGGGCTACCGGCCCTACGAGTTCGTGGGGCTGGGCAAGGATTTCGACGGCCGCCGCGACATGGTCGAGGAGGCGGTCGGCCTGATGTTCGACGCCTTCCACCACAGGCGCTACGACCACAAAGGCAAGTATTTCAGCGGCACCGTGGCCGAGCCCTACGAGATGCTGCCGCAGCCGATGCAGATGCCGCATCCGCCGCTCTTCATGGCCGGCGGCACCGACCGCTCGATCGGCTACAGCGGCCGCAACGGCTTCGGCCTGATGCTCTCGACCCTGCCCGGTGTCGAGACGCTGGCGGCGCAGACCTCGCTCTACAAGCGCGAACTGGCGAAGGCCTCGGCCGAGCGCTCCAGGAATCCGGCGGCCGGCCAGATCGACATCGCGCGCTGGGTCTACATCGCCGACACCGACAAGCAGGCCCGCGCCGATACCGAGGAGGCGATCGTGCGCCACATCGCCCATTTCGGCGGTACCGGCACGGCGGGCTATCTCGGCTCGGTGTCAGAGAAGGGCAGCGCGCTCACCTACGACGACCTGCTCAACACCACGCTGCTGCACGGCTCGGCGGAAACGGTGATCGCACGCTTGCGTGAAATACAGGCGCGCACCGGCATGACCTCGCTGCTGCTGCACTATCCGCCCTACTACGGGCGCGAGAAGGCGATGAAGAGCCTGAAGCTCTTTTCCGAGCGCGTGATCCCGGCCTTCCGTCCTCCGGCGCAGCGCGTCGCCACCGCGGCATGAGGCCAGCTGCAGCGCGCAACAACACCTCGCTCGGCGCCCTCTACACCATGCTCGCCATGCTGGGCTTCGCCAGCATGGACGCCATCTCCAAGTGGCTGGTCGCCGACTATGCGATCGGCCAGATGATGTGGATCCGCTACGGCATCTTCTGCCTCTTCGCCTGGTTCGTCGTCCGCCGCCGCGGCCTGCTGACGGCGGCGCGCACGCAGCGCCCCTGGCTGCAGGGCGGCCGGGCGCTGCTGGCGGTGGTCGAAAGCGCCGTCTTCGTCCTGGCCTTCCTCTACCTGCCGCTGGCCGACACCCATGCCGTCGCCGCCACCTCGCCGCTGATCGTGATCGCGCTCGGCGCGCTGTTCCTCGGCGAACGCGCCGGCCTTGCCCGCTGGCTGGCCGTGGCCGTGGCCTTCGTCGGCATGCTGATGATCGTGCGTCCCGGCCTCAGGGCCCTCGACTGGCCGATGCTGCTGCCGCTGCTCGGCGCCCTGCTGTGGGCTGCCTACCAGGTGCTGGTGCGGCTCTGCTCGCGCACCGACTCGCCGGACACGACCCTGGTGTGGTCGGCCTTCGTGGCCTTCGGCGCCACCACCCTGGTCGGGCCGTGGCAATGGCAGTGGCCGGACGCGGCGGGCTGGGGCCTGTTGATCGCCGTTGCCCTGCTGGGCGCGCTCGCGCACTACGCGCTGATCAAGGCCCTCGACTATGCCGAGGCGGGCGCGGTGCAGCCCTACAGCTACACGCTGCTGGTCTGGGCCGCCCTGCTGGGCGCCCTGGTGTTCGGCGACATCCCCGATCACTGGACGATCGCGGGCGCGGCCATCATCGTGGCGAGCGGTCTCTACACTTGGCATCACGACCGCCGCACGGCGCAGCGCCTTTCCGAAAGATAGATTCTTGAATGAATTCAATATATTAGGGGAATTCTGGACCACACTGTCTGCAAGGATATCCCGCATTGGCGGTGCGATTAGGATATTGAACTGACCGCCCGCGAGCCTTATTTCCTAGTTGCCCGCTAGGGCGCACGAAATCGCCGCCGCACCTTTGTTTCCGCCGGCTTGTCCAGCTGACCGCCAACACCGGTACGTCTTCACCCTGCGCCAGGCTCGTCTGGGCGCGACACGTCGATTGGACCGGTAGTTTCATGGACGGCGACCTCAGCGCACTACGCGGCAGCCCGCCCAAGCTGGCGCCAACGCCGACGCACAACTCGAGCCTGCCCTTCCGCCGCGGTGGCTTTGCCAGCCTGTGCGAGGCACTCGACTACGCGGCCCGGGGCGAGACCGGTCTCAACTTCTTCGAGGCGCGCGGCCGGCTGACCGGCAGCCTGCCCTATCGCGATCTTCAGAAGCAGGCCCAGACCTTCGCGCGCCGCCTGATCGGCGCCGGCATCGCGCGCGGCGAGCGCCTGCTGATCATCGCCGATACCTGGCCGGGCTTCTGTGTCGCCTTCTTCGGGGCGCAGTATGCCGGCGTGCTGCCCGTGCCGGTGGCGGTCCCGGTCGGCCTCGGCGCCAAGGCGAGCTACATCGAGCAGCTCAGCCGGCAGATCGCGGCCTCGGGCGCCATCGGCGTCGTCGCCCCCGACGAACTCGCGGCCTATGCCGTGACGGCCGCGCAAGGGACCACCGCCCGTATCGCCGGATCGATGGCGACATTCGAGGCCCTGCCCGAGCCTGCGGTCGAGCTGCGGCCGCTGCTGGCCACGGAGCAGTGCTACGTGCAGTTCTCCTCGGGCAGCACGCGCGCGCCGATGGGGATCGACATCCGCCAGGACCGGCTGATGGCCAATATCGACGGCTCGATCACGCGGCAGGAGCTGAACGAGGACGATTCCGGCGTGAGCTGGCTGCCGCTCTATCA
>JAUXRT010000245.1 GCA_030681635.1 Reyranella sp. | reverse complement strand
GTGCCGCCGGCTCCCGCGGTCGCGCGCTCACCCTTCCCGCCGGAACTCGGCGTGTCGGTGAAGATCGATGTTGCCGAGTTGCTCTACCGCAAGCGCGCGATCCGCGACCTGTCGGTGGGCTTCGACATCCGCAAGGGCGTCATGGCGCTGCCGCACTTCAAGGCGGAGCTGCCGGGCGACATGACGCTGCGGGCGAGCGCGGCGGCGACCGGCGATCCCGCCAAGCCGGCCGCCGGCGGCGAGTTCAGCCTGAATGGCCCCAAGCTTCGCGAGACGCTGAAGTGGCTCGATATCGACGTCTCCGGCGTGCCGGCCGATCGCCTGCAGACCCTGAGTGGGCATGGCAAGATCGTGACGGTCGCCGACAGGCTGCAACTGACCGAAGCCACCTTCGCCCTCGACGGCGTGAGTGCCACCGGCGGCGCCAGCCTCACCATGGGCGTGCCGATCGCCTTGGCGGCGCAGCTCCAGATCGACCGCTTCGACCTCGATGCTTACATGCCCCAGCAGGCGGCGGGAGGATCGGCGGCCTTGCCCGTCGCGACCGCGACTCCGGTGGCCGCCACCGTCCCGGCTGCCGCCAATGTCCCGGCCGATCCGACGGCGCCCAGCTTCGGGCTGAAGGCCAAGATCACCAATCTGATCTATCGCGGCCAGCCGCTGAAGGGCGTCGAGGCCGATGTGGTGGCGCAGGGCCGGCTGCTCAAGCTGAACGGCCTCAAGGTCGCCGACCTGCTGGGCGCCAAGGCCGACCTGAAGGGACAGGTGAGCGATTTCGGCACGGCGCCGCGCTTCGACATCACCTTCAACGCCACCGCGCCGGATGCCGACAAGCTGCTCGACTATGCAGCGTTGCCGAAGTTCCTGAACGGCAAGATCGGCGCGGCATCGGCCAGCGGCGGGATGGCGGGAACCATCGACACGCTGACGCTGCGCAACCTTGCCGCCACCATGCTGGGGGCCACGGCGCACGCCACCGGTACCCTCGTGCTGGGCGAGAAATTCCGCTTCGACTTCTCTAGCTTCGACATCAGCACGGCGGATGCGAGCCGGCTGGTGTCGGTCGCCACCGGCCGCAACCAGACCGGCATCGGGGCGATCTCCGCCACTGGCAGCTTCAGGGGCAACGCCGACCGCGCGACCTTCGACGGCAACCTCCTGGCGCTGGCGACGGCGATGACGGGCAAGATCGACGCCACCCTGGGGCCGCGGCCGAACATCACGGCGAACCTGAAAATTCCGGGGACCCTCGACTTCGACAAATGGCTGGGCGTCTCGGCCGATGGCGGGCCCCGCGCGGGACCGGCCCCCGCGGCGCCAGCGGCACCGGCAGCCCCCGTGGCGACTCCGGCGCCGGCTGCCGCCGCGCGTGCGACCACGGGCAAGCCCATCGACCTGTCGGCACTCCGCGCCTTCGACGCCTCGCTGACGCTCTTCACCAGTGCGATCGCGGTTGGCTCGGTGCAGGTGACCTACGCCGATCTCTCGGCCACCCTCAAGAACGGCGTCTTCAAGATCGCCAAGCTGACGGGGCAGTTCTACGGCGGCGCCGTCGACTTCAACGGCACGGTGGATGCGTCCAAGCAGGCGCTGACGGTCGACCTCAACGGCAGCCTGCAGGGCATCTACCTGGGCGAGATGATGCGCGGCACGGCCGGCACCAACACCTTCGGCAACGACCACCTGGGCGTGGCGATCGACGGCAAGCTCAACGTGATGGACATCGAGATCAAGGGCCGCGGCGACTCACCCGGGTCGATCCGCGATTCGCTGACCGGCCGCGGCCAGGTGAGCGGCTACATCTATCCCACGGTGACCAGGGGCTCGCTTTCGTTCGCCTCCTTCGCCACCGGCGTCGGCAGCATCTTCAGCAGCGAGATGGGCTTCAGCTCCGCCGTGCTGCAGGGTTTCATCAACCATCAGAGCGCCCTCAAGGGCGAACTTCAGCTCGGCGGCGGCGTCCTCAGCCTGCAGAACCACACGGTGCAGGGCCAGAACGCGGTGGCCCTCGTCACCAGCCGCAACAGCCTGATCGAGGCAACCACCGACACCACCATCGGCATCGACACCGGCCAGCGCGGGCCGGCGGACTACGTCATGACGGTGAAGGGGCCTTTGTCGGCGCCGACCATGAACATGGGCCGCGGCGCGGGGAATTGAGTCTGCGACGCAAAGATTTTCCGACGGGACAGATCACCTCACCCTGAGGAGGCGCGTAGCGCCGTCTCGATCGGGCGGAGTAACCTCCGCCCTGTGGTGGGATCAACGGTGCTGGTGCCCATGCTTCGAGACGGCCACTGCGTGGGCGCAGGGCGGGGGTTACCCCGCCCGACTCAGCATGAGGTGCTCGCGTGACTCTAAGCGGCGCGGTTCTTCAGGATTTCCCAGGCGCGCACAAAGTTCTGGGCCATCTCCTCGGCCGGCACGGCGCCGGAGAACAGCACGTGGCCCTGCAGGGCGAAGCTCGGCACGCCCTGGATGCCGGCGTTGCGCGCCATCTGGTCGCCCGCCAGCACTTCCTTGTGGCCTTGATCGCCCGCCAGCATCGCCAGCACCTCGTCGCGGTCGAGGCCGCCCTCCGAGCCGATCGTGGCCAGAGCCTGCGGGTCGCCGATGTCGGCGCCGTTGCAGAAGTAGCCTTCGAACAGCGCCTCGACGACGGCGTCCTGGACGCCCTTCTGGCCGGCCAGGCGGATCAGCCGGTGCGCGTTCACGGTGTTGGGTGTGCGCGTGATGCGATCGAGATGGAATTCGAGGCCGACGGTGGCGGCGGTCTCGGTGATGCGCTGGTCGAGCTGCTGTGAGCGTTCCAGGCTGCCGAACTTGGCGATGCGGTACTGCTTGCGTTCGACGCCCTCGGACGGCATCTCGGGGTTGAGCTGGAAGGGATGCCAGGCGACGGTGACGGCGCAGTGCTTGTCGGCGAGGAGATGGAGGGCACGCTCGAGCTGGCGTTTGCCGATGTAGCACCAGGGGCAGATGGCGTCGGAGATGACGTCGATGCGGCCGACAGGCTGGGCCTTGTCCATGGCTGTTTCCTTTCCCCTATTGCCAATCAGCGTATACCTGCGTGGAATCCCGGGCAACGCGAGGACCTCATGGAAAAGCCGAAATACCGCTCTGCGCTGATTGTCGGGACCGGCCCGGGGCTCAGCGCCTCGTTGGCGCGCCTGTTTGCCGGCAACGGCCTCGCCGTGGCGGTGGCCGCCCGCCAGACCGACAAGCTCGCGGCACTTGCGCAAGAGACCGGCGCCTCCGCCCATGCCTGCAACGCCGCCGATCCGAAGGAGGTGGCCAGCCTGTTCGAGACGCTCGACGCCGCCGGCCGGACACCCGACGTCGTCGTCTACAACGCCAGCAACCGGGTGAGGGGCCCGCTGGTCGACCTGCCGCCCGACGACGTCAAACGCGCCATTGAGATCAGCGCCTTCGGCGCCTTCCTGGTCTCGCAACAGGCGGCGAAGCGGATGCTGTCGAAGAACCACGGCGCCATCCTGCTGTCGGGCGCGACGGCGGGCGTCAAAGGTTTCGCGCTCTCGGCCACCTTCGCCATGGGCAAGTTCGCGCTGCGCGGTCTCGCGCAGTCGATGGCGCGTGAGCTCAGTCCCAAGGGCATCCACGTCGCGCATTTCGTGATCGACGGCGGCATCCGGAGTGCCCAGCGCCCGGTGCCGGCCGATGCACCCGACAGCCTGCTCGATCCTGACGCCATCGCCGAGACCTACTGGGCCACGCTGCAACAGCACCGCAGCGCCTGGAGCTGGGAGGTCGAGGTCCGGCCGTGGGTCGAGAAATTTTAGAGCGCGGCTTCGAGCAGACGTCGTGCCTCGTGCAGGTCGTCCAGCACGCGCACGCACTTGGTCCGCACCTCGGGCAACGGCTGGACGATGTCCGGGACGAAGAAGGCCATGGTCCCGGCGGCGTGGGCGGCGGTGAGGCCGACATTGGAATCCTCGAAGGCGAGGCAGCGCTCGGGGGCGACGCCGAGCCGGCGGGCCGCCTCGAGGTAGACGTCGGGCGCCGGCTTGGCGTGGGTGACGTCGTCGCGTGTCGCCACCGCCTGGAAGCGCCCGAGAAGACCGGCGCGGCCGAGATGATGCAGGGCGGTGGTGCGCCCGGCGGAGGTGGCGACCGCGCAAGGCACACCGCGCGTCTCCAGGAAATCCAGCAGCTCGATCGCGCCCGGTTTTACCGGAATGCGCTCGTCGAGAAGCTCCCGTATGTGGGTCGAGAAATGGCCGCGGAACTCGTCGATGCTGAAGCCCTCGCCGTAGAGTTCCGCGATCATCCGGTTGCATTCCTTGCCGGGGATACCAATCATGGAATGGCAAAAGGCGAGCGACATGTCGCGCTTGAGCGTCCGCGCCGCCGCCTGCATGGCCTGCATGTAGAGCGCCTCGGTGTCGAGCAGCAGACCGTCCATGTCGAAAAGGGCGGCCTCGACGGGTTCCTTGAGCATGCTTTCGTTCTAAGCTCCGGCCCTGAAACGGCAAGTGGGAGAAAAATTCATGCGCATCCATAACCTATATGTCGACGCAAAGGGCGAAACTCACTTCCGTGACATCGAAGTCGAATGGAAGAACGAAGGCCGTGGCGGCAAGACCTCTGCCATGCTGCCCGCGACCGGCATCATCTTCCGCGAAACTCCGGGCACCTACGATTACGAATGGCATCCGGCGCCGCGCCGGCAATACATCATCAACCTCGATGCCGGCGTCAGCATCCAGGCAAGCGACGGCGAGACCCGCATCATCGGCGCCGGCGAGGTCATCCTGGTCGAGGACACGCACGGCAAGGGCCATTGCTCGAAGGCGATCGAGGGCAAGCTGCGCCATTCCATTTTTGTTCCCATTGAGTAATCACCACCAACCTCATCCTGAGGAGCATCGCGTAGCGATGCGTCTCGAAGGATGGGCCGCAGTATGGTTGCCCACCCTTCGAGACGGCCGCTCCGCGGCCTCCTCAGGGTGAGGAAAGGAGTAAAGACATGAACGTCCAGACCCAGATCGATCCGACCAACCAGCTCGTCGAGCAGGCCAAGCGCGTGCTGCCGGGCGGCAGCTTCGGCAACATGCCGGCCGAGGTGATCCTGAAAGAAGGAAAAGGCGGCCGGATCTGGGACGAGGCCGGTAAGGAATATGTCGACTTCCTGCTGGGGTCGGGTCCGATGTTCGTGGGTCATGCCCATCCCGAGGTGACGGCGGCGGTGCAGGCGCAGCTGCCGCTCGGCACCACCTTCTTCGGCAACAACCGCCACGGCATCGCGCTGGCCGAGGCCATCGTCGAGGCCGTGCCCTGCGCCGAGCAGGTGCGTTTCGTCTGCTCCGGCACTGAGGCCGATCTCTACGCGATGCGGGCGGCGCGTGCCTTCCGCAAGCGCGACAAGATCCTGAAGTTCGAGGGCGGCTATCACGGCATGAGCGACTATGCGCTGGTGTCGCTGGCGCCCA
>JAUXRT010000242.1 GCA_030681635.1 Reyranella sp. | reverse complement strand
CACCGTGCCGCCGGTGTTGGTGATGGTGGCGGTGCCGGCCGAGCTCGAATCCTCGAAGCTGAGGGTGGCGCCGTTGGCATTGGTGATGCGGGCGCTGCCGGCCGTGGAGTCCGCGAAGAAGTTCAGCGTCGCGCCGGCGCCGGTGTTGACGATGGTGGCGGCACTGGCAGTGGCGTTGTTGCAGAAGCAGAGCGTGCCGCCGGCATTGTTGGTGATGGTGGCAGTGGCGGCCGTGCTGTTGTCTTCGAACTGTATGTTGCCGCCGTTGTTGGTGATGATGGCTCGGCCGGCCGAGGTCGAATCGTTGAAGACGATCGAGTTGGCGCTGACGACGGTGGCGTTGCCCAGCGTGGCGCTGTTGTTGAGCGCCAGTACGCCGGTGGCGTTGATGTTGAAGGTCTGGGTCTGCGATGAATTGTTGACGATGCCGGTGCCGCTCAGGGAGAAATTCGCGTTGCTGAAGGTGTAGGCCGAGGCGCCGGCATTGAACACGAAGCTGCCGACGTCCTGCCCGCCCGAGAGATTGATGGTCGTCGTGTTCGACACGCCGAAGGATGCCGTACCCAGCGGCACGACATTGGGTGACCAGTTGGTGGCGGTGCCGAAGGCGTTGCTGCCGGGAGTGAGCAGCCAGGTCGCGTTCTGTGCATGGACGGCAACCGGCGCAAGACAGGCGATGGTCAACAGGACCAGGCGCTTCATTATGACCAAACCCTCACACTCCCCCGGGCGGCAACCTAGAGGAAGCGGCGGTGACTGCAAGCCGTTGACATCGGCCCGCGTGACTTCACCCTCGTGAACGGCGACTGCGACCCTGGAAGAGGGCGGCGGGAATTGCCGCGCCCCTTATTCCGGCTTGATGTTGCCGTCGCGGATCACCTTGCCCCAGCGCTCGCGGTCGCCGTTCACAAGCGTGACGACGTCCTGCCGTGGGCCGATCAGCGGCTCGGCGCCCATGGTGGCCAGGCGCTCGGCCATCGCCGGCGTGGACAGGACCTTGTTCACCGCCGCATTGAGCTTTTGTGCCACGGCGTCGGGGACGCCGGCCGGGCCCAGCAGGATGAACCAGCCTTCGATCTCGGCCGCCTCGAGGCCCAGCTCGCGGAGCGTCGGCAGCTCGGGCACCAGCGGGCTGCGCTTGGGGCCGGTCACGGCCAGGCCGCGCATCTCGCCGCGCTGCACGTAGGGCAGCATCACCGCGACATTGTCGAACATGGTCTGGATGCGGCCGGCGAGAAGGTCGCCGCGCACCGCGCCGCTGCCCTTATAGGGCACGTGGAGGATCTCGACCTTCGCGGTGCGTTGCAGCACCTCGCCGGCGAGATGCTGCGCGGTGCCCATGCCGGTCGACGCATAGGCGAGCGCGTTCGGCTTGGCCCGCGCGGCCGCCAGCAGCTCGGCCACGGTCTTCACCTCGAGGCCGGGATAGACGACCAGGATGTAGGGTGTGCGCGCCACCGTGGCGATCGGCGTGAAATCGCGGACCGGGTCGAACGACAGGGTCGGATAGAGGGCGGGCAGGGTCGCGTGCGAGCTCGGCGCGAAGAGCAGCGTATAGCCGTCGGCCGGTGACTTCACGACCATCTCGGACCCGATGATCCCGCTCGCGCCACCCTTGTTCTCGACCAGCACGGTCTGGCCGAGCTCCGTGGTCAGCCCCTGGGCCAGCACGCGGGCGATGACGTCGGTGGCACCTCCCGGCGGGAAGCCGACGACGATGCGCACGGAACGGTCGGGGAAGGCCGGCGTCTGCGCGAGCGCCGGCGCCGCGAACGCCAAGACACTGCAGACGAGCGTCCACACGAGGTTCAAGCGAGTCATATGTAATCCTCTCGATCGATTGTTACTGAGAGCAGTTTTGATTGTTGCCTTGGGGCGGCCTGCTCACGAAACGGCGGCGACGGCCTGCAGCATCGATTCGCGATCGCTGCCGGCGAGGTCGCGGGCAATGCGTCCGGTTTCGACCTCGCCCTCCAGCGAGCAGCGGAACATCACGCGCGGCTTGGTCTGGTCAAAGTCGCCCAGTGCGACGTGCATGCTGCAGCGGTTGTCCCACATCACCACGTCGCCGACGCTCCAGCGGTGGCGGTAGACGAACTCGGGCGAGGTCGCGTGCGCATTGAGCATCGCCAGCAGGTTCTGGCTTTCCTCGTCAGACATGCCGAGGAAGCGGCGGATGCGCTGGTTGACCAGCAGCGACTTGCGGCCGGTCTCCGGATGCGTGCGCACCACGGGATGGATGACCGGCGGATTGCGCTTCTTCATCTCCGCCACCACGGTGGGGTCGCGCTGCTCGATGCCGCGGACCAGCGTCACGTCGTGCAGCGCCTCAAGGTCCTCGATCAGCCGGCGGATCGGCGGCGTGAGAGTCTCGAGTGCGAGGTAGAGATTGGCCCACATCGTGTCGCCGCCGACCGGCGGCTTTTCCTTGCAGTGCAGGATGGCGCCCTTGGCGAGGCGCGTCGTGTAGCTGAGATCGGTGTGCCAGTTGCGGCCCGAGTTGTAGGTGCCGGATTTCTTGCCGCCCACGACCTTGTTGGACAGCACCAGGATTTCCCGATGCTCGGGATGGAGTGTCGAGGGCGCCTGCGACTCGTGATCGTCGAGCACGCCGAAGCGGCGCGAGAAGGCGATCTGCTCCTCGGGCGTCAGCTGCTGCTCGGGGAACACCAGCACGATGTGTTCCAGCCACGCCTCGTTGATGCGGCGCTGGTCGGCATCGCTGAGAGGCTGGCGAAGATCGACGCCGACAACCTGGGCGCCGGCGGCAAAACCCAGAGGAATGATCTTGATCATGCTCATCTCGTTTTCTCCCCAGGCCCGACTCTAGCCAGAACGGTCCTGATCGGTCAATATAGTGTTTATTGTCAGACAAGATAGGATTGGCCGACCATGGATGCCAACCCCTCCGCCGAGACGCCCGCCGAAACACCCTTGGGTAAGCTCGTGAAATCGCTGCCGGAGCGGTTGGCCGACCGCGTGCTGGAAGACGTGATGACGGGGCGGCTGCGGCCGGGTGACCGGTTGAAGGAAGAGGAGCTGGCGCAGACCCACGCCGTCAGCCGCGCCACGGTGCGTGAGGCGCTGATCGCGCTCACGCGGCAGGGCTATGTCGTGCGCATCCCGCGCTCCGGCGCCCGCATTGCCGAATTCTCCCGCAGCGACCTCGACGATCTGTTCGAACTGCGCGCGGCACTGCTCGCCATCGCCGCCGGACGCTACGCGGGGCGTCATGGGCGGCGGGCCGACAAGCAGCAGCTGGCCGAGCTCGAGACCATGGTGACGGAACTCGAAGGCATGGCGGCGATTGCCGCGACATCGCCGCAGGCCTTCGCCACCCAGTCCGTCCGCATCCAGACCGTGCTGACCGACCGCTGCGGCAACAACCACCTGCCGGACATTTATAAGCGCCTCGCCGGCATGGGCACCTGGCAACTCATCCGCGGACAGGCCTCCAGCTTCCTGACCCTGGCGGCGCGTCAAGAGTCGGCGGCGGACTGGCGGCGGCTGGCCCGCCATGTCGCGGCGGGCGATGCCGACGCGGCGGAGCGGGCGGCCCGCCTCCTGCTCGAGCATTCGGCGGTGCGCGTGCGGCAGCACTTCGACGAGGTCATGCGGCTGCCGCCGGCCTAGAGAACGATTTCTGCAGCGCAGCACGCGCGTCGCTTCGGATCGCCTTTTCCCTGTCCATCGCCGCCGTCCTGCCGAATGATCGGGGACCGCTGTGTTGCCTAAGCGTGCGGTCGACAACAAAGAAAATGACATCCCGGGATGAACGCCATCGCTGAGAAGGGCGGCCTCTTCACGATCAGTGGGCGGCAGTGGCTCATCCTGTTGATGGTCCAGCTCGCCAACATGCTGTTCGGCATGACCATCACGCTGGCCAATCTGGTGCTGCCGCAGATGCGCGGCAACCTGTCGGCCACGCAGGAGGAGATTTCCTGGGTCATCACCCTCAACCTGGTCGCCACCGCCGTTGCCACGCCGATGACGGGCTGGCTGTCAGGCCGGCTCGGCTGGCGCAACCTGATGTTCTTCACGGTGCTGGGCTTCACCGTTACCTCGCTGCTGTGCGGCCTGGCCAACAGCCTGGAGAGCCTGATCCTGGCCCGGGTCGCGCAAGGCGCGTTCGGCGCGCCGATCATGCCGCTCGGCCAGGCCATCCTGCTGGCCACTTTCCCCAAGCATCTCCAGCCCATGGCGCTGGTGATGTGGGGCATCGGCGCGGTGTTCGGTCCCGTGCTCGGCCCCATCCTGGGCAGCATCGTGACGGAGGCCTACGACTGGCGCGCCGCCTACTTCATGATCGTCCCGCCCGGCATCTGCGCGCTGATCTGCATCTGGTTCGCGCTCAGCGACCACACGGCAAAGGCGCGCGCCAAATTCGACTGGATCGGTTTCTTCGCGCTTTCCGTGGCGATGGCGGCGGCCCAGCTGATCCTCGACCGCGGCCACCGGCTCGACTGGTTTGAATCCACCGAGATGCTGCTGTTCGCCTTCGTGGGCGCGCTCGCCCTCTGGGTCTTCGTGGTGCACTGCCTGACGGTGCCTGAGCCGTTCCTCAATCCGCGCCTGCTGCTCGACCGCAATTTCTCCATCGGCGTGATGTTGGCGTTCGTCATGGGCATGCTGAACTTCGTCAGCATTGTGCTGTTCCCGACGCTGTTCCACGATTTACGCGGCTATCCCGACAATGCCATTGCCATGCTGATCGCCGCGCGCGGCATCGGCAACTGGACGGCCTTCCTGTTCATTGCCCAGCTCACGCGCGTGGCCCCGCGCTTCGCCATCGTCTGCGGCATGGCGCTCCAGGCCGGCGCCGGATTCTGGATGGCCCAGTTCGACATCAACCTCACCGACTCCGACGTCTTCTGGGGCAACTTCCTGTTGGGCCTCGGCCAGTCGATCGCCTTCACGCCGATGACGGTGATGGCCTTCTCGACCCTGCCGCCGTCGCAGGTCACCGAGGGCTCCGCCGTGTTCACGCTGATGCGCAACTTCGGCTCCAGCCTGTTCATCTCCATCGCCGTGCTGACCGTCAGCCGCGCGACCGCGTCCAACTATTCGCGGATGACGGAATTCATCACGCCCTACAACAAGAGCCTGTCGATGCCGGGCGGCCTGCCGTCGCAATGGAGCCTGGAAGGCGCCGGCAGCCTGCAGAACTTGTCGAACGAGATCCTGCGGCAGGCCACGATGATCGGCTACCTGAATGCCTTTTACCTGATGGCCTTCGTCGCCCTCGCGGCGACGCCGCTGGCCTGCTTCATGAACCGGCCGCGGCGGGAATCGTGACGGGTCTGGATAGGATATTGACATGAGAGAGGATATCCTATAGTCCTTTTCCTGCTCGATTCCGGAGGAGGAAAGACATGGTCTGGAGCAGCTGTCCGATCGAAGAGGTTCCGGCCGAAGTGTTGGCCGAGAAGCCGCCGGCGCCGCGCAAGCGGACCTTGGCGCGCAAGAAATATGACTACGAGCGCCATCTCGCGCGCTGGGGCAATCATGCCGAGGCGGCGGCGCGCACCGGCGTCGACGAGCGCACGGCGCGGCGCTGGCGCGAGGAGCCCAAGTTCCAGGCGCGCTGCGCGCTTGCGCTGAAATTCTATCGCGAAGCCATCGAGGAGGAGGCGCACCGGCGGGCGACGACGCCCCAGGTCAAGCCGGTCTGGTACCGCGGCCGGCAAGTCGGGCACATCCAACGCTTCAACGACCGGCTGCTGCTGCGCCTGATCGCGCGCCTGCCACTGCCGCCGGAAAAGGACTGAAGCCGGTTTCCATCATGTCCGCTTCTGGCGGACATTTTCCCGGCGGGCGCGGTGCGGAAAAGATGAGGTCAGTCAGGGACTTGGATGGCAAATCCGCGACGCTGGAAAATCCCGAAGTCGGTTTCCGTCTTTTCCGCAAGGCGGCGGACATTTCTCAGGCGAGCGAATCGATGAACTTCGCCAGCGCCACGTCTTTTTCAGACAGCCCGCCCGCGTCATGCGTGGAGAGCACGATCTCGACCTTGTTGTAGACGTTGGACCATTCGGGATGGTGGTCGGCCTTCTCGGCGGCCAGCGCCACTTTGGTCATGAAGCCCCAGGCCTGGTTGAAATCGGCGAACTTGAGGCTGCGCTGGATGGCATCGCGGCCCGGAACTTCCTTCCAGTCCTTGAGCGCGGCGAGGGCGTCGCTGCGGGTCTTGCCGGCGAGCTTGGCGGTCATATCGGGTCCTCCTGAAGTGGCGTGAAGCTTGCCTCATTGTGGCGCGACAGCCTAGGCTCGACCCAACAAACAGGAGGCCTCCCATGAAAATCATCCGCCGCACCGCGCTCCTCGCCGCCGCCTCGATGGCGCTGGCGGGCCCCGCCCTTGCCCAGAAG
>JAUXRT010000244.1 GCA_030681635.1 Reyranella sp. | reverse complement strand
GATGTGGTTCAGCGTGGCGCGCAGCGAGGGGAAGAAGCTCGTGCGGGGTGCCGCGAACTCGGCCGGCGACAGCGCCTTGCAGGCCGAGAGGAACCGGTGATTCGACCAGATGTTGTTGCGGGCCATGGCGACGAAATGGCCGGTAAGCCCCCCTCCTCGAGTGGCCGTCGCCATGGCTGATCCGCTCCCGCTGGGGCTCAGGCCGCGTGCGCCAGATTGCGCAGCACGTAGTGCAGCACGCCGCCGTTCTTGAAGTACTCGACTTCCTCGGCGGTATCGATACGGCACTTGAGGACGATCTTCTCGCTGGTGCCGTCGCGGCGATGGATGGTGAGCGGCACGTCCATGCCCGGCGACAGCGTGCCGTCGATGCCGCTTACGTCGAAGCTTTCGTGGCCGGTGAGGTTCAGCGTCTTGCGCGTCATGCGGTCCTTGAACTGCAGCGGCTGCTCGCCCATGCCGACTAGGTTGGAGCGGTGGATGCGCTCGAAGGTCTCGCACACCACGGCCTTGACGCCCAGCAGGTTGACGCCCTTGGCCGCCCAGTCGCGCGAGCTGCCGGTGCCGTATTCCTTGCCGGCGATCAGGATTTGCGGCGTGTGCTCCTTGCGGTAGCGCATCGCCACGTCGTAGATCGGCTCGGCCTGGTCCGACTGCCAATGATGGGTGAAGCCGCCCTCGACACCCGGCACCATCTCGTTCTTGAGACGGATGTTGGCGAAGGTGCCGCGCATCATCACCTCGTGATTGCCGCGGCGCGTGCCGTACTGGTTGAAGTCCTTCGGCGCCACGCCCTCGGCCTGCAGATAGGCACCGGCCGGGCTGTCCTTGCGGATCGAGCCGGCGGGCGAGATATGGTCGGTCGTGATCGAATCGCCGAACTGGCCGAGCGGACGTGCGCCGGTGATGTTGGTGATCGATCCGGGCGTCTTGCCCATGCCGTCGAAGTACGGCGGATTGCGCACGTAGGTCGACTTGTCGTCCCAGGCGTAGGTCAGGCTGGGCTTGGTCTTGATGCTGCGCCAGAAGCGGTCGCCCTTGAAGACGTCGGCGTAGCGCTTCTTGAACGCCTTGGTGGTGACGAACTTGTCGACCGCCTTCGACACCTCCATGTTCGACGGCCAGAGGTCCTTCAGATAGACAGGCTTGCCGCCCTTGCCGACGCCGATCGGATCCTTGGTGATGTCGATCTTCATCGAGCCGGCCAGCGCATAGATCACCACCAGCATCGGCGAGGCGAGATAATTGGCGCGGGTCAGCGGATTGACGCGGCCCTCGAAGTTGCGGTTACCCGACAGCACCGAGCAGACCACGAGGTCGCCGTCGCCGATCGCCTTGGTGACGGGGTCGGGCAGGGGACCGGAGTTGCCGATGCAGGAGGTGCAGCCGTAGCCCACCAGGTTGTAGCCGATCTTGTTGAGGTCCTTCTGCAGGCCCGAGGCCTCGAGATACTCGGTCACGACCTGCGAGCCCGGAGCCAGCGAGGTCTTCACCCACGGCTTGACCTTGAGCCCGTGCTTCACCGCGTTGCGCGCGATCAGGCCGGCGCCCAGCATGACGTAGGGATTGGACGTGTTGGTGCAGGAGGTGATGGCCGCGATCACCACGTCGCCGTGGCCGAGATCGTAGTTGGTGCCCTCGCACGCGACGCGCTTGCCGGTGTCCTTGCGGTCGAACTCCTTCTCCATGTTGGCGACGAACTGATGCGCCGCCTCCGACAGCGGCACGCGGTCCTGCGGACGCTTCGGTCCGGCGAGGCTCGGCACGACGTCGCCGAGATCGAGCGAGAGCGTGTCGGTGAAGATCGGATCGACCGCCTTCTTGTTACGCCACAGGCCCTGCTTCTTGGCGTAGGCCTCGGTGAGCTTGGCCGCGGCGCCGCGGTTGGTGGTCTTGAGGTAGCCCAGCGTGATGGCGTCGACCGGGAAGAAGCCGCAGGTCGCGCCGTATTCCGGCGCCATGTTGGCGATGGTGGCGCGGTTGGCGAGCGGCATTTCGTCGAGGCCTTCGCCGTAGAACTCCACGAACTTGCTGACCACGCCCTTCTTGCGCAGCATCTGCGTGACGGTGAGCACGAGATCGGTCGCGGTGGCGCCTTCCGGCAGCTTGCCGGTCAGCTTGAAGCCCACGACGTCGGGGATCACCATCGGCTGCGCCTGGCCTAGCATGGCGGCCTCGGCCTCGATGCCGCCCACGCCCCAGCCGAGGACCGAGAGGCCGTTCACCATCGTGGTGTGGCTGTCGGTGCCAACCAGCGTGTCGGGATAGGCGACCGTCTCCTTGCCTTCCTTCTTGGTCCACACGACCTGCGCCAGGTATTCCAGGTTGACCTGGTGGCAGATGCCGGTGCCCGGCGGCACGACGCGGAAATTGTCGAACGCCATCGCACCCCAGCGCAGGAACTGGTAGCGCTCCAAATTGCGCTCGTATTCGAGCTTCACGTTGACGCCGAAGGCGGCGTTGTTGCCGAAATTGTCGACGATCACCGAATGGTCGATCACAAGGTCGACCGGCACCAGCGGGTTGATCTTCTTGGCGTCGCCGCCCAGCTTACCCATGGCGTCGCGCATGGCGGCAAGGTCGACCACCGCCGGCACGCCGGTGAAATCCTGCATCAGCACGCGCGCGGGCCGGAAGTTGATCTCCTTGACCGACCTGCCGCCGTTCTTCAGCCAGTCGGCGAAGGCGGCGATGTCGCCCTTCTTGACGGTGGTGCCGTCCTCATGGCGCACGAGGTTCTCGAGCAGGACGCGCAGCGAGAAGGGCAGGCGGCTGAGGTCACCGACTTCCTTCTCGACCGCCTTGAGGCTGAAATAGGTATAGGTCTTGGCGCCGACCTTCAGCGTCTTGCGGGCCTTGAAGCTGTTCGGATGGACGGCGGCCATGGTCGGGTACTCCTGGAAGGCGGTTTTGGGCGGACGGTGGCAAAAT
>JAUXRT010000243.1 GCA_030681635.1 Reyranella sp. | reverse complement strand
TCGCAGGAGGCGATCGGCATCGACGCGCGGTCTCGGATGAGGCGCAGCCCTTCGGGATCGTAGGAGTCGATCTCCAGCCAGAAGAGATTGTAGGGCTCGCAGACGCGCGCCACCTTGATGTAGCCCTCGGTCTTGAAGTTGAAGTTGGTGTCGAGAAGGATTCCCATGTCGGGGCCGGCGCCCTGGCGGAAGGCCGCGAGTCCGTCGGAGATCGCCGCGAGGGTCGCGCCATCGGCGTTGAGCTCGGGCCCGCCAGGGGTACGGCCAAATCCCGGCTGGTGCATGTTGGGCGGATTGAGATCGAAGCGGAAGATGTTGGTTTTTAGCGCCTTGAAGCCACGCTCCTTCACATGCTTGCCGAGCTTCACCACGTCGTCGAAGGAGCGCACCGGGTCGACCTTCATCACGTCGGCGTTGCGGAAGCGATAGGAGCCGCAATGCGACCAGTAGAGCGGCAAGCGGTCCCGCACGGGACCGCCGAATAGCTCGTAGACGGGAATGCCCAGCGCCTTGGCCTTGACGTCGAGCAGCGCGTTCTCGATCGCGGCCATGGCCTGCTGGTTCATGCCGCCCGGCGCCTGGCGGGTGATGGCGTAGATGCGGCTCATGATGCGCTCGATGGGCCGCGGGTCCTGGCCGATCAGATCCTGGCCCATGCGGCGGATCACGGCCGTAAGGCCGGCGCTGCCGTAACCCTCGTTATATTCCGACCAGCCGATCAAGCCGTCATCGGTGGTGATCTTGAGGAATGAAAAGTCGCGCCAGCCGGCGTCGCAATGCAAATCCTCAATCTTGACGATTTTCATGGTGTTTCCTCCCGGGTCGGCCACAGCATAGACTGACCGGCGGCCACTGAGGGATGAATCAATGCCCCTACTCGGCAAGGGAATGCTGATCGTCTTCACCGAGGTGAAGGCCCGCGACGAACGCGATCTCAACGAGTGGTACAACCGCGAGCATATTGACGAGCGGGTCAATCTGCCGGGCTTCCATCGTGCCCGCCGCTATGCGGCCGTCCGTGGCTCGCCCAAATACCTCGCCACCTACGAATGCGACACCGTGGGCGACCTCGCCACACCGGGTTATCTGCATCTCCTGGCCAACCAGACGCCCTGGAGCCAGGCGGTGATGGCCAAGTTCACCCATTTTCACCGGGTGACGCTGCGCACCCAGGTGGACCTGACACACGGCATCGGCGGCGTGGTCGCCTGCGTACGGTTCGTCCCCGACCCGCGCAAGCGCAAGCCGCTGGTCGCCTGGCTGCAGGAAATGGCCCTGCCGCGGGCCATTGCCCGCCCTGGCCTTGTTGGCGCATTCGCAGGCGAGACCGATCTCGAGGTCACCAACGCCCCGCTGCAGGAAAAGAGCATGGACCATCCCAGGGCCGAGGAGGCGGAATGGGTCGTCATGCTCGAGGGCGCCGATGCCGCGTCGGTGGGCGCCGCCGCACGGACCCTGTTCAAGCTGGCCGCCCTGAAACCTTTCGGGGTCACCGCGGCGCCGACGGTCGGCACCTACCGGCTGCTCTTCGGCAATCAAAGATGACGGAACTTTGACCTTCCGTTGATCGGACCTTCGCGTAGGTTGATCCTGTGTCCGCCCAACAAAAGATCTTCTGGCTACGACTCGCCACGCTGATCGGCCTTTGCCTGCCCGCACTGGAGCTCGCGTGGCGCTGGTATAGCGACGAGTTGGGGCCTCGCCCCGTCACCTTGGCGACGCACGTGACCGGCGACTGGGCCGTCATCTTCCTGTTGCTGTCGCTGGCGATGACGCCGCTTCGCGCGACGCTCGACTGGATGCCGCTGGTGCATATCCGTCGTCGCATTGGCGTCGCCGCAGCGCTCTATGCGTTTGCTCATCTCCTGATCTATGTGCTCGACCAGAAATGGAACCTGATCGTCGTCGCCACCGAGATCGCCAAGCGCTTCTACCTCACCATCGGGTTCGTGGCGCTGCTGGCGCTGGTGGTGCTCGCCGTCACCTCGACCAATGGCTGGCAGAAGCGACTCAAGCGCAACTGGAAGCGCCTGCACTGGCTGATCTATCCGGCGGCACTGCTGGCGATCGTGCATTTCTTCATCCAGTCCAAGGTCAAGATCGGCGAGGCGGCCTTTGCCGCCGGCCTGCTCGCCTGGATGCTGCTGTGGCGCGTACTGCCGCAGCGGCTGCGGACCAGCCTTTCTGGCCTCGTCGTGCTGGCCATCGGCGCCACATTGGCCACCGTCGTCTTCGAAGCCACCTGGTACGGCCTGGTGAACGGCATCGACCCCCTGCGCGTGCTGGCGGCCAACATCGATCCCGACCTGATGCCAAGACCGGCGCAAAAAGTGCTCGTGGCATCGCTGGCGGTCATCGCGATCGTGGCAGGACGCCGCGGCTTCCTCGCCGCGAATAGGCTCTGGACGAAGCGCTATATCCAACGGACTATACCGACTTCCTGACGAAGGGTCGGCATGACCGAAGAAGAATGGACGGCGGTAAAGTTGAGCCTGCTGGTCGCGACAACGGCGACGGCGGCCAGTCTGCCTCTCGGCATCGCCGTCGCCTGGTTGCTGGCGCGCGGCCGGTTCTGGGGCAAGAGCCTGGTCGACACGCTGGTCCACCTGCCGCTCATCATGCCGCCGGTGGTGACGGGCTATCTGCTGCTGCTCACCTTTGGCCGGCGCACGCCGATCGGCGCCTTCCTGGCCGATGAGCTGGGCATCGTCTTGTCCTTCCGCTGGACCGGCGCGGCACTGGCCTGTGCCGTCATGGGCTTCCCGCTGCTGGTGCGGGCTGTTCGGCTCTCGATCGAGGCGGTGGACGCACGACTCGAATCGGCCGCCGGAACGCTCGGCGCCAACCCACTCTGGGTGTTCGCCACCGTCACCCTGCCGCTCAGCCTGCCGGGGGTGATCGCCGGCGCGATCCTGTGCTTCGCCAAGGCGATGGGCGAATTCGGCGCCACCATCACCTTCGTGTCGAACATTCCGGGCGAGACGCAGACCCTGCCGTCGCTGATCTATACGCTGACGCAGGTTCCCGGCGGCGATGCCGGAGCACTTCGCCTTACCTTGATCTCGATCGGCATCTCGATGCTGGCCCTGCTGGGGTCGGAGCTGCTGGCACGTCGCATCGGCATCAGGCGAGTGGCGACGTGAGCTTCGAGATCGACGTCGATCATGTGCGGGAACATTTCCGGCTGACGGCACGCTTTTCGTCCGCTCCCGGCCTCACCGCGCTGTTCGGCCGGTCGGGGTCGGGCAAGTCCACCCTGGTCGACATCATCGGCGGCCTCATCAGGCCGACGCGTGGCCGGGTCGCGGTCGATGGCCAGGTCCTGGTCGACACCGACCGCGGCCTGTTCGTGCCCAAGCATCGCCGCCGCATCGGCTATGTCTTCCAGGACAGCCGGCTCTTTCCGCATCTCAGCGTACGCCACAACCTGCTGTACGGCCGATGGTTCGCGCGGCACAGCGGCGGCGGCCCGGGCGACCTGGCGTCGGTCGTCGAGCTGCTGGGCATCGGCGCCCTGCTCGACCGCCGGCCCGACTCGCTCTCCGGCGGCGAGAGGCAAAGAGTCGCCATCGGTCGCGCCCTGCTGGCCCATCCACGACTGCTGTTGATGGACGAGCCGCTCGCCTCGCTCGACGAAGCCCGGCGCGCCGAGATCCTGCCCTACATCGAACGACTTCGGGACGAGGCCGGCGTGCCGATCATCTACGTCAGCCATTCCGTCGCCGAAGTGGCGCGGCTGGCCACCACGGTCGTGATCCTGTCCGAAGGCCGGGTCACAGCCGTCGGGCCCGTGCTCGATATCCTGCCGCTGGCCGATGCCGGCGATGCCGGCAGCGTGCTCGACGCCACGGTGGCGCGCCATGACGAGGCTTTCCAGCTCACGGTGCTGGCGTCGGCCGCGGGCGAGTTGCAGGTCCCACGGCTGGCCGTTCCGGTCGGCAGCCCGGTGCGGGCCTACATCCGCGCGCGCGACGTGATGATCTCGCTGCGGCCCCCCGAGGAGATCAGCGCCCTCAACGTGCTGGCCGGCCGCATCGCGGCAGTCGCGCCCAACCCCAACGGGGCGCAGGCCGACGTCCGGCTCGACTGCAATGGCGCCGTCCTGATGGCGCGCCTTACTGCCAAGTCGGTGCACAGGCTGGCCCTGGCACCCGGCCGGCCGGTGTTCGCGGTCATCAAAAGCGTTTCCTTTGAGCGCAGCTAGGTATTGCCGGCGATTTCCAGATGTCACCAAAGAAGGCTAGAGAGTAGGCTGCACCATAGGGGACCCGATGACGCCTTCGCTCTTGCCCTTCAGGGGTCGCTTCATCGCCTTCACCGTCACGTCATTGGCGACCGTGGGTTTCGGCGCCGCCTGGGCCGCCGATTCCGATGCTCACTGGCTCGCGATCCCCTTCGGCATCGGCTTGTTCCTGACCTGCGTCGGCATCCACGACTTTTTCCAGACCAAGCACGCCGTGCTGCGCAACTACCCGATCATGGCGCACTTCCGCTTCATCTTCGAATCGATCCGGCCGGAGATGCGGCAGTATTTCTTCGAGGGCGACAAGGACGGTATGCCGTTCAGTCGTGACCGGCGCGCGGTCGTCTACCAGCGCGCCAAGTCGGTGCTCGATGTGCGGCCGTTCGGCACCACCTTCGATGTCTACGGCACCGGCTTCGAGTGGATGTCGCACTCGATCGCGCCGCGGCCGGTCGGCAAGGAACCGTTCCGCATCATGATCGGCGATGTCGACTGCGCGAAGCCCTCCTCCGCTTCGGTATTCAACATCTCGGCCATGAGCTTCGGCGCGCTCAGCGCCAACGCCATCCGCGCGCTGAACGGCGGCGCCAAACGCGGCGGCTTCGCGCACGACACCGGCGAGGGCGGCTACAGCCCCTATCACCGCGAGGGCGGCGGCGACATCATCTGGGAGATCGGCTCGGGTTACTTCGGCGCCCGCAATCCCGACGGCACCTTCTCGCCCGAGAAATTCGCCGCCGGCGCCGCCAACGAGCAGGTCAAGATGGTCGAGCTGAAGCTCAGCCAGGGCGCCAAGCCCGGACACGGCGGCGTGCTGCCCGCCCCCAAGGTGAGCCACGAGATTTCGCTGACCCGCGGCGTGCCGATGGGCGAGGATTGCGTCTCGCCGTCCAGTCATTCGGCCTTCTCGACTCCGGTCGAGATGATGCAATTCATCGCCGAGATGCGCCGGTTGTCGGGCGGAAAACCGGCTGGCTTCAAGCTCTGCATCGGCCAC
>JAUXRT010000233.1 GCA_030681635.1 Reyranella sp. | reverse complement strand
CGCCCTGCTCGCCCCCCTCCTGCTGGCGCTCCCCGGCTGCGACCCCAGCTTCAATCAACGGGGTTTCGCCCCGACGCCTGGTTCGGTTGAGAAGCTCGAAGTGGGCACCCAGAGCCGCGAGGACGTCATCCGCCTCGTTGGCTCGCCCTCGGCGGTCTCCACCTTCAATCCGAACATCTGGTACTACATCAGCGAAACTCAGGAATCGTTCGCCTTCCTGAAGTCCGTGATCAGCGAGCAGAAGGTGATTCAGGTTACGTTCAACGACTCCGGACGCATCCAGGGCATCAAGAACTACGATCTGAAGGATGCCGAGAACATCGCCATGGTCCAGCGCATCACGCCGACTTCGGGCAAGGAACTAACGGTCCTGGAACAGATCCTGGGCAACGTCGGAAAATTCAATCCGGCTGGCAAGAATGCGTCCACCCAAGGTGCATCGACCAGCGGCGGCGGGATCTGAGGTCACGCACAGAGGCCTCGGCCCATCGACGGAGACATAGAAAAAGCCCCGGTCCTTTGGACCGGGGCTTTTCCGTAGCGTTCGGTGTCGCCGTCTCAGTGCGCGAGGACGGCGAGGAGCAACAGCGCCACGATGTTCGTGATCTTGATCATCGGGTTCACGGCCGGGCCGGCCGTGTCCTTGTACGGGTCGCCGACGGTATCGCCGGTCACCGCGGCCTTGTGAGCCTCGGATCCCTTGCCGCCGAAATGGCCTTCCTCGATGTACTTCTTGGCGTTGTCCCAAGCACCGCCGCCCGCCGTCATCGAGATGGCGACGAAGATACCCGTGACGATGACACCGAGCAGCATGGCGCCGACGGCTGCGAAGGCATCGGAACGGCCGGCAATTGCCGCGATCACGAAGAACAGCACGATCGGTGACAGCACCGGCAGCAGCGACGGGATCATCATCTCCTTGATCGCCGACTTGGTGAGCATGTCGACGGCACGGCCATAGTCCGGCCGATCCGTGCCCGCCATGATGCCGGGCTTCTCCTGGAACTGACGTCGTACTTCCTCGACCACCGACTGCGCGGCACGGCCGACAGCCAGCATCGACATGCCGCCGAACAGATACGGCAGGCCGCCGCCGATCAGCAGGCCGACCACGACGTACGGGTTCTTG
>JAUXRT010000217.1 GCA_030681635.1 Reyranella sp. | reverse complement strand
ATGCCGCGGGCGCGCTGCCCGACGGGCCGGCGCTGGCCGTGGCGCTGCATGTGGCGCTCGACCCGGACTCCCGGCGCATGGTCGATCGGCTGAACGCCGTGGGCGGTGCGCTGATCGAGCGCGAGCCCGAGGCGGCGGTGGACGAGGCGGTCCTGGAGAGCCTGATGGCGCGCCTCGACGACGTGCCTGTCGAACCGCCCGTAAAAGCCCCCGTCCGAAAGCCGGGCTTCGAATGGGCGCCGGCGCCCCTGGTGCCGCATCTGCGGCCGGGGATGGGCTGGCGCCGCATCCTGGGCATGTTTGACGAGATCCGGCTCGACCTGCCGGGCTCTTTCCATCGCGTGTCGCTGCTGCGTCTGGAGCCGGGCCATGGCCTGCCGCAGCACAAGCATGCGGGCTACGAATACACGGTCTGTTTGCAGGGCGGATATACCGACGAGACCGGCAACTACGGCGTCGGCGATTTCGCTGTCGGCCCCGGCGAGCACCGGCACGAGCCGATCGCCGATCCGGGCGAGCCCTGCATTGCGCTGATCGTGGTCGAGAAGCCCATCGTGTTGACCGGCCCGTGGGGCCGCTTCTTCAACCCGCTGGTGAAGCGCGGCCTGATCTGACGTAGGCTCCCCGCTCCGAAGGGGAGATTTCATGTCGCGTATTCCATATTTCGACGTCGAGGCGGCCACCGGCAAGCATGCCGAGTTCCTGGGCAAGCTCAATCCGACGCTGAACATCTACAAGATGCTGGCCAATTCCGAATACGGGATGAAGGGCTTCATCCGCATGGGCAACGCGCTGCTCTACAAGGGCGAGCTCGAGCCCAGCTTGCGTGAGCTGGCGATCATCCGGGTCGGGCGTCTCAGCCGGGCGGCCTACGAGGTGTTCCAGCACGAGCGCATCGGCCGCGAGGTCGGGGTGACCGAGGACAAGATCGCGGCACTCCGCGACGCCACCATCGAGTCCGCCGCTTTCAACGACAACGAAAAGGCCGTGCTGCGCTATGCCGACGACGTGGTGCGCAACGTCAAGGCGTCGGACAAGACCTTGAAGGCGGTGCAGGCCTTCCTGACGCCGGGGGCGCTGGTCGAGCTCACGCTCACCATCGGCTACTACATGATGGTCTGCCGCTTCCTCGAATCGATGGGCGTCGACGGCGAGGAAGGCCAGGCGGAGTGGCTCAAGACGGCGAAGTTGTAGACGTAGAGGTAGGAAGATGGCGTACCGCGTTCTGATCGCGCAGTTCATGCACGAGACCAACACCTTCAGCAAACTGCCGACCACGCTGGAGGACTACCGCAAGCGCTGGCTGATCGAGGGCGAGGCAATGGTGCCCCGTTTCACCGGCACCAAGAATGAAGTCGGCGGCTACATCGACTCGGTGAAGAAGTACGGTTGGGAACCTGTGTGGGGCGGGGCGGCCAATGCCACGCCGTCGGGCACGCTCACGAAGGAAACGTGGGAGCACATCCGCGACATGATCGTGGGCGCGGCGAAGAAAGCCGGCAAGCTCGACGCGGTCTGCCTGTCGCTGCACGGCGCGGCTGTCGCCGCGACCGAGGACGATGCCGAGGGCGCGTTGCTCGAGGCGCTGCGCGGCATCGTCGGCGCTGAGATTCCGATGGTCGCCACGCTCGACCTGCATGCCAACGCCACGCTGAAGATGGCGAAGCACGCCAACGCGCTGGTGAGCTATCGCACCTATCCGCACATCGACGGCTACGAGCGCGCGGTGCAGGCCGCCGCACTGGCGCAGGAGGCGCTGGAGGGCAGGAAGACACCGCGCTGCCTGCTGGTCCAGCCGGCCATGCTGGAAGGCGCCGACCACGGGCGCACGACGCAGCCCGGCCTGATGCGCGAGCTCCTGGCCAAGGCCGATGGGTTCGAAGGCGAACCTGGCATCAACGTCGTCAGCATCCAGGCGGGCTTCACCTGGGCCGACATTCCCTATACCGGCCCGTCGGTGGCGGTGAGCTACGAGCCCGCCGCCGAGGCGCGCGCCAAGGCGGTGGCGGCGGCGATGCTCGACGAGATCTGGAAGCGCCGCGACGAAAGCTCGTCGGACTACCGGCCGATCTCCGATGCGATCGCGGCAGCCAAAGCCGGCGTGGGCAAGGACGGGCCGCTGGTCGTGGCCGACGGCACCGACAATCCGGGTGGCGGCGGTTACAACGACACGACGCCGGTGCTGCAGGCGCTGATCGACGCCAAGGTCGAGAACGTGGCTTTCGGCACGATCTTCGATCCCGGCACGGTGCAGCAGGCCATCAAGGCGGGCGTCGGTGCGGAGATCGACGTGGTGCTGGGCGGCCACACGGACCCGTCAATGGGTGGGCCGGTGAAGGCCAGGGCGATCGTAAAAATGCTGTCGGATGGCAGCTTCAAGAACGACGGGCCGATGAATGCCGGCGTCGAGACCGGTATGGGGCCGACGGCGGTGCTGCGGATCGGCGGCATCGACGTGGTGACCATCTCCAACCGTATCCAGACCATCGACCTGCAGGTCTTCCTGAGCCAGGGCATCGATCCCCGGACCAAGAGCGTGGTGGTGGTGAAGAGCGTGCAGCATTTCCGTGCCGCCTACGCGCCAATTGCGCGGGAGATCGTGCTGGTCGATTCCGGCGGCATCTGTTCGCCCGACATCACGCGGTTGAAGTTCACCAAGCTGCGCCGGCCGATCTGGCCGCTCGACGGCGTCAACGACCCCTATGCGGGAGCGCGCACATGACCATCACCCGCGAGGCGCCGCTGCCCGGTGCGTCCTTCGGGGCGACACTGCGCTTCGGCGGCAGTGCGCCTGAAGTCATTGCCGCGGCCGAGCGCGATCCCGGCGCCATGACGGCAGCGCTTGCCGAGGCGAAGGGGCTGCTGTTGATCCAGGGCTTGGGCGAAATCACCAGGGATCCCGATCTGCTCATTCGACTGAGCCGGGTCTTCGGGTCGGAGGTCGAGGATTACCGCCATACGCTCACCGACCTGAAGTCGGTCCATGTGTCGGTGCCGGAGATCCTGCTGGTCTCCAACATGCCGCCGGTCAGCAAGGCACCACCCAAGCGGCCCGAGCCGCCGCTTGCCGCCGACGGCCTGATCCCGACGCAATATCCGCATCAGAAGGGCTGGCACACCGACCAGAGCTATCGCCGCCCGCCGCCCGATATCTCGCTCTTCTACGCCGTGACGCCAGCCCGGCGCGACACGGGGCAGACGCTGTTTGCGAACGGCATCCTGGCCTACGCGGCCCTGCCGGCGGCGCTAAAAGCCAAGGTCGACGGGCTCGAAGGCCTGCATGCGCAACCGGGCAGCGGCCGTTCGCGTGACGCGGCCCTGGCCGGCCGCACGCCGCGCGCCTTTGCCGTCCATGAGCGCTCGCAGCGCCAGCCGGTGGTGCGCTCGCACCCGGTGACAGGCGAGCGCTCGCTCTATCTCTGCGAGTGGGGCCAGATGGACTGGTTCGAGGGGCCGTTCGTCGGCCAGGAGCCGGGGCCGCACGGCGCGGGCGCGGCGCTGCTCGACGAGATCATGGCGCACCTGACGGAGCGGCGCTTCTGCTACGCCCACGAATGGACCGAGGGCGATCTCCTGGTCTGGGACAATCGCTGCCTGGTGCACGCCGCGACCTGGTTCGATGGCGACAAGGAAGGCCGGCTGATGTGGCGCACCACCGTCCACGGCAATCCCGGCGCGGCCTATGCCGGCGAAGCGAAGAGCTGGCTGCCGCAGCCGTAGAGCCTACTGCTTGTGGCGGAAGAAGGTCGTCAGCACGAAGCGGCGGCCGCGTGTCACCGGCAGCGCGACATGCAGCAACGAGCAGGAAAACACCGCAGCCCCGCCGAGCGGCGGGGAGACGCGGATGCCGGCATATTCCGGAAAGGTGAGCTCGCCGCCCTCGAAATCGTCGTTGAGATTGAGCGAGACCGCGAAGGAGCGGTTGGCGGTGGTCGGTGCGCCGTTGTCGCGGTGGGCGCCGAAGAAGTGCTTGCCCTCGGCGCTGTAGGATAACACGACGTGCGAATCGAAGGTGAACTCGCGATCGTAGGCGAAGACTTTTACGAGTTCGGGACCGATGCGGTAGGCGAGGCGGTCGGAGACGCCCTTCAGCAGCATCGGCTCGACGATCGTGTAATCCTCGGTCCGCTTCAGGTGGGACAGGTTGACGTTGCCATAGCGGCTGGAGACACCGCTGTCCTGGTGGTCGCCCTTGCCCCAGAGGCGGATGAGCTGGGTGCAGAAATCCGGCTCGAAGACCCGGGGCAGCACGAGCACGGGCGCCATCGGGAGACGGAGCGCGATGTCGGCGCCGGCCTTGGTCCGCACGCCGTCGGCGATGCCGTGGATCGCCTCAGCCGCGGCGAGGAGCGCGCGGGTGTCGAAGGTGGTGGCGACCCGCTGGTTGGGATCGAGGGCGATCACGCGCATGCGCAAGCCGGTGGCCGGGCCGAAGCCGACGCCGCCGGCCGGGGCCAGCAGGGCGGTGAGGAATTTCCGTTCGGGATCGCACAGCAGCAACGATCCTTCGGTGCCGTCCTTGCTGCCGCCCAGCTTCGACCAGGGGGACGCGGCGGCGGCCACGGCGTTGCCGGACACCACGACCAGGGCGGCGGCGGCGGCCTTGCAGGCGCCGACCAGCGCCTTGAACTGCTCGCCGTCGAGATTGCCGAGGTCGTCGACCGCCAGCAGGGCGACGGGATCGCCGGTGAACGACCAGATGAATTTGCGCAGCTTGCCGTCGAGGCCGGGCAGCGCGAAATCGGGAAGGCGATCGCCGGAGCGAAGCGTTAGCGCGTTGGTCATCGGACTGCTCATAGCATGACGGGCGCTACTTCAGGAGATAGTATCCCTGCAACGACACGAGCCCCATGGCGCAGCCGATGATCGTCGCCGTGGTGGTCTGCCATCCCCATTTGCGCCAGGGTTGAGCGGCAAGGATCAGATAGGGCAAAGCCATGGCCGTGTAGCGGCTGGCATAGAAATTCGCGATGAATGCCGGTGACAGGACGATGCACAAAAGGCCGACATTGATTGCCACTTTTTTCAGGTCGCCGCGGTCTCGCCAGGTGGTTGCCAGCATCCAGGCCAGAAAGGTGAGCCCGCATACCAGCATCAACGAGCCGCAGGCAACGCTGTAGGCGGCCATGCCGCCCTCGGAGAGGAACGCAGAAGCGAGCGTCTCGACAGGAGCGTAGACCACAATTCCGTACCAGGCGTTGAGTGCCGCAAGGATGATAGCCGCCACGATGAAGGGCTTCCGGAAAAACCATTGCAGCCGAGGCACCAGCAGGAAGAAGCAGATGCCGGCGTAGCCGAGAGAAATTGCGCCGTGCAGCAGTGACAGGCCTTCGTCCGCCCCGTCAGCCGGCGGCACCAGCCCTTCCCAGGCGATGATAAGCGGTATCGTCAAGGTCGCGACGATGGCGGCGAAAACCAGCGCCGCAATCCGCAATCGCCGGTCCAGCAGCGCCATCACCACGGGCACGGCAGCCAGCAACAGATAAGGTTGCCGGCCCCACACCGCGACGGCCAGGCAAATGCCGCTGGCTGCGAACCAGCGCAGGACCGGGTGTTCCTGCTCGAGGGCCTCCACGCCCTTCAGCAGGAGATAGAGGCTGAGCGTGGCGAAGACCATTGCCGGCATTTCCGTCAATGCGAGGCCCGCCATCACCCACGTCATGGGCACGATGAGGATCGAGCAGGCGGCTACCAGGTAGTCCCGGCAATTCTGCTGCCTCAGCCAGGCCGCGAGAATGCCGGCGACCACGACCAAGAGCGCTACGTTCACCAGCCGCATTCCGACCGGCCGCAGATCCGTCAACGGCGCGAAAGCCAAGTGCACGAATGCATAGAGCGGTCCCGCCGCGCCAGGCAGGGAATCCAGGAAGGCCTCGGTGAGTCCATGCTGACGAAGCAGCGGGACGTACTTTACGTATTCCGGTCCGTCGTGCAGGAAAGACCCGGGCGATGTCACGACCATCGTGACGAGGCCGAGAAACGCCACCAGCAGAATCGCGCCGGCCACCTTCATCGCGGTCTGCTGTTGCATGCCGTCAGACTAGAACCTGGAAATTTGCATGACAATCAGGGGCGCGCGATGCGGACAACGTGGAGTTCTCCGGTCCGTGGCGCGACCCAGAAGCGTCTGAACGCTGTCTGCACGGCATTGGGGTTGGCGTAGATTTCCGGACCCAGCACATAGCCGGCCGGATAGTCGGAGGCTTTCGGCGCGTCGACGCTGAAGATGTAGGCCTCATGCCCTGAGGGCACGTCGGCCAGATCGAAGACCATCGGCCGCGGCGCATAGACAGCCGGCGGCCGGATATTCCCCGACAGCAGGACCGCGTTTGCCGGCAACAGGCGATCCAGCTTGGCGAAGTCGTCGAAGAAGGAGACGTAGCGGCGATAGAAGGCGCTCCGGTCTTCCAGGCCGAAGGCCATCGCGGCGAATTGCTGCGCATAGATTGCCTGTCCAAGCAGCCACGGCACCACGCCGATCGAGATCAGGGCGATCGCCGTTGGCCGCCGGAGCGCGAGCCACGGGGGCAGGTAGAGCGCGAAGCAGATGGCGAGGCCGTACTGAAGGCCGCCCAGGAATCTTGCATGATACGGCAGCAGCCAGGCAACGATCAGGCATTGCCCGAGCAGCAGGACGCTTGCCCATCGACGCACAGGCGCCGGGGTCGCACGGGAGGCGAGGGCGCCGATCGCCCCCAGCCAGACGAGCGGCGAGTAGCCGGCCAGGTCGTCGAACGGTATCGCGTCGAACGGAGACTGGCTGCGGCCTCGGGACCGCTCGGCGAATGCATCGAAGATCTCCGGCTGAAAGAGGCTCTCGCCGAAAATGCCGGCGAACAGGGGGCCGAACGGGGAGCCTGTTTGAAGGTAGGTCCACACCATCAGCGGCGCGCCCAGGACCAGCCACGGCAGGGCCGATGCGGCAATGACGCGAAGCTGCTCGGCGTGGAACTCGCACCGACGCCACGCGAAAAGGGCGGCAAGCAGCGCGACGGCGCCCGCGACGGGGAAGAGCGACACCTTCGCCGAGGCCGCACTCCACGCGAGCAGCGACACCATGAACGCAAAGCGGGCCGGGCCGCAGACGGCCAGGAGCTTGGCCGCCAGGGCCAGGGCAACCATGGCGGTCGCCAGCGACAGGTCGCCGAAGGCGTGACTGCCGCCGGTCACATGGAAGACGACCGGATAGGCGCCGACCAGCAATGCCGCCACCAGGCAATAGGCGATCGGGTGGGTGACGCCGCGTTGGCGCAGCAGGGACCAGCCCAGCCAGACCAGCATCAGGCTCAGCAGCCAGCTCACCACATTGGGGGCATCGGGATAGCCGAGCGCATGCAGCGGCGCGGCAAAGAACGGATAGGCCATCTGCGGCAACACCGCCGATTCGATCGGGGCGCGATAGATCACGAGTCCCTGGTCGGCGACGATCCGGGCCGGCAGCAGCATGTGATAGTAGAGTTCGTCGATCTTGCTGGAGGGCACGACGGCCGCCAGGAGATTCAATCCGGCGGCGACGCCGGCAATGGCGAGCGCGCTTTTGGGGATCGGCGGACGATCGCCGTCCTCGCGGATGGGCCGGCAGAAGATCCATCCCGCCGCGCCACCGGCGAGCGCGCCGCACCACAGCGTGACCAGGACGAGGGGCGTCGCAGCCTGGGCCATCGCCACGAGCTGGACGGCGAGGCTGATCGCCTGGATGCCCAGCAGGACGGCTGCGATCTGGCAGAAGGGCGCCGGGAGGCTGGTGCGGAGCAGCCTCAGAAGCAGGAAGCCGAGCCCCATGCTGGCTGCAAACGTCGCCGCCCCGACAAGGAGCACGGCGGGGCCCGAGTAGGCGTCCATGGAGAGGAATGAGGTCAATGGCCGACCGCGTTCATCCAAATCGAAAAGGGCCTTCAGGGAAACCCCTGAAAGCCCTTGGAATAATGGTGGGCGCTGTAGGGATTGAACCTACGACCCCACCCGTGTGAAGGGTGTGCTCTCCCGCTGAGCTAAGCGCCCGGGACGGGGCGCGTATAGGGCGTGGCGGCCGAATCGTCAACGGGCGGCGAGTTGTCCCAGCGTGTCGGGCAGGGCGCCGAAACGGTCGATCACGGCGTCGGCCCCGAGCTCGCTGGCAGGCTTCAGGGTATACCCCCAGCTCACCAGCACGGCCGGGATGCCGGCGCGATGGGCGGCTTCGGCGTCGTGGATCGAATCGCCGATCATGACGGTCCGTTGCGGATTGCCGCCCATGCGCTCGACCAGCATCAGGATGTGCTTGGGGTCGGGCTTGCGCACCGGGAAGGTGTCGGCGCCGGCCACGTCGGAGATCGGCGGCATGAGTTTCAGGTGTTCCAGGATGATGCGTGCCGGGCGCTCGAACTTGTTGGTGCAGACGCCCTGCTTCAGCCCAAGGCGGGCGAACCGGGCCACCACCTCGGCCACGCCGTCGAAGGCGATGGTGTTGCTGATCGGATCGGCCTCGTAATAGCGCACGAACTCGCGGGTGGCGGCGGACAGAGCCTCGTCGTCCAGCGTCCGGCCGTTCTTGGCGAAGGCCTTGCCCACGGTCACCTTGCTGCCCTGGCCCATGAAGATCCGGGCGTCCTGGTCGGTGATGGGCGGCAGGCCGTGGTCGGCCAGCACGCGGCTCACGGCCACGCACATGTCGCGGGCGCTGTCGATCAGGGTGCCGTCGAGATCGTAGATCACGGTGTCGAAGCGGCGGGCGATGAGATTGTCGGCGTTGGGATGCATGGCGGTTTCCATAGCACATCCGCCTTGCGGGGCCTCCCGGCCCGTGGCATCGGACGGGCATGAAATCGTCTATCGCCGTGGTGGTGCTGGCAGCGGGGGCCGGTACGCGCATGAAATCGGCGCTTCCGAAGGTCCTGCACCCGCTGGCCGGATGGCCGATGCTGCGCCACGTGCTCGACAACGTCGGCCGCCTCAAGCCCTCCCGCATCGTGGGCGTGATCTCGCCGGGCGCCGCGGTAGTCGCGGAAGCCTTCGCGCCGCATCGGACAGTGGTCCAAAAGCGGCCCCTGGGGACCGGCGATGCGGCCAAGGCAGCACTCGGCGCGCTAAAAGGGCATCGCGGGCCGGTGCTGGTGGTTTTCGGCGACGCACCGCTGGTGACGACAGCCAGCATGCAGCGCCTGGTGGCCGCCTGTCGCAAACAAGAGGCGGCGGTGGGCGTTCTGGGCTTCATCGCCCGCGATCCATCGCCCTATGGGCGCCTGATCGTTCGCCGCGGCCAGCTCGAAAGGATCGTCGAGAGCAAGGATGCCGACGAGGCCGAGAAGGCGATCGACTTCTGCAATTCAGGCGTCATGTGCCTGGACGGCCGCTTGGTTGCGACCCTGCTGGGAGCGATCCGCAACGACAACGCCAAACGCGAATTCTACCTGACCGACGCCGTCGCCATCGCCCGCGCCGCCGGACACAAGGCGATCGCCGTCGAAGGCGAGGAGACGGAATTCCAGGGCATCAATTCGCGCGCCGAGCTGGCGGTGGCGGAGCGGGCCTTGCAGGACCGGCTGCGCGGCGCCGCCATGGCGGCGGGTGTCACGATGACCGATCCGGCCACGGTGTGGCTCTCCGCCGACACGCGGTTCGCGGCCGACGTCAGCATCGGGCCCAACGTGCGTTTCGGTCCGGGCGTCACGGTGGCGTCGAACGTCGAGATCAAGGCGTTCTGTGACATCGAGGGCGCGCGCATCGGCGCCGGCGCCATTATCGGCCCCTTCGCGCGCATCCGGCCGGGCTCGGATGTGGCCGAGGATGTCCATATCGGCAATTTCGTCGAACTGAAGGCCACCCGCATGGGCCGCGGCGCCAAGGCCAATCACCTGGCCTATCTCGGCGATTCCGACATCGGCGCCCGGAGCAACATCGGCGCCGGCACCATCGCGGTGAACTACGACGGCTACGGCAAATGGCGAACCGTTGTGGGCCCCGAGGTCTTCGTCGGCTCCAACAGTGCGCTGGTGGCGCCGGTGCGGATCGGCAAGGGCGCCAACGTGACGGCGGGCAGCGTCATCACCGAGGACGTGCCGGCCGGTGCCGTGGCCTTCGGCCGGGCCCGCCAGACGACAAAGAAGGGGCGAGCGGCGCCGCTTCGTGCGAAACTGAAGGCCCGCGCGGCGGCAGCCAAGCGGGCCCATAAAAAGACGACGAAATAGCCACCCCTCTCCTGGATCCCTCCCATGTGCGGCATCATCGGAATCCTCGGCAAGGCGCCCG
>JAUXRT010000203.1 GCA_030681635.1 Reyranella sp. | reverse complement strand
ATTCTTGAAGGCGCCAGAGGCGTACATGGGATTCTCCTGGAAGGGCGAAAAACGCGTTGAATACTCTGGCGCACCGTTTTTGCTGCGGTGCACAACGAGCCCTAATTTATGCATGCGATGCAGCAAGTCAAGAGACGATTTTGTGCACTGCACAAAATATTCACGCAGCGGGCGATTCAGCTCCCGGCACCGGCCCCTTAGAATCAGGTCTTTTTACATATTTATCAAAAAGTTGAGACCATTTTTCGGCGGTCTTGAGACGTCCATCCAGGGCCGCCATGGTCTTTGACAGGTCCCCTGTCTCGTCTCGGTCGAAGACGCGGGAAACGGCATAGTGGATCGTCAGCAACCCGTTCTGTCGCAACGCACCAGGCAGCCCCTCGCTGGGCACGCCGGCCGCTTCCAGCATGGCCGCCATCGAGCGCCGGAGCGCCGGCCCCAGCGCCAGCATCAGCAGCGGATCGCGGGTGGCGGCGGTGCGTATGGCGCCCAGTGCCGCCTTGTGCGGGCGGAGCGCGTCGTAGCGGCGCATCATGGTGTCGAACAGGCGGTCGCGTGTCGTCTCCTCGGGATCGCCCTGGCTGGGCGTGCCGGCCAGCACCTCGGCATCGACGCGGGCCACGAAGGCCGCCACCAGTTTCGTCTTGTCGGGATAGAGGCGGTAGAGATCGGCGAGCCCGAGGCCGGCCGCCCCAGCCACATCGCGCAGGGTCACGGCGGCGAATCCTTTCTCGGCCACCAGGCCGAGGAAGGCATCGACCGCAGTCCTACCTTCAGCTGTCATCCCGCGAGTTCCTTCGACCGGCGCGACGCCGCTGCCAGGGCCTTGTCGAAAACCGGTTGGATACCGTCGGCTGCCATCAGGACTTTTAGCGCCTCTGCGGTCGTGCCCCCCGGGCTGGTGACGTTGATGCGGAGCTGCGAGGCGGGATCGGAGGATTGCTTCAGCAATTCGCCGCTGCCCGACACCGTCGCGCGCGCGAGTTGCATTGCCATCTCCGGCGTAAGCCCGAGCTTGGCGCCGGCCGCGGCCATCGCCTCGACCAGCAGGAAAACATAGGCCGGCCCGCTGCCCGACAGCGCCGTCACCGGATCCATCAAGGCCTCGTCCTCGACCCACAGGACCTGGCCCACGGCTTCGAGCAATTCGTGGCAGCGCTTCTTCTCCGCCGCCGACACGCCCGATGCCGCCGTGGCAACGGTGATGCCCTGGCGCACGGCCGCCGGCGTGTTGGGCATGGAGCGCACGACCTTGGCACCCTTGCCCAGATGTCCCGCGAAATAGCCCAGAGTCTTGCCGGCGGCGATCGACAGGAACACCGCGCCTTTATCTGCAAAGCGCTTGAGGTCCGGCAGTACCGAATCCATCGACTGCGGCTTCACCGCCAGCACCACAATTTCAGGCGTCTCGCTCACCTCGTTCGAGGCCGCCACGGCCTGCAATCCGGGCTTCTTGGGCCGCAGCCCCTCGGCCGGTTCAGCCACGACGACATCCGATGCCGCGAGCCCGCGCACCAGCCAGCCCTCCAGCATGGCGCCGCCCATCTTGCCGCATCCGACCAGCAGCAACTTGCCCATGCTTCTCTCCTAACGTCCTTTGAACTTCGCCGGCCGCTTCTCGCGGAAGGCGGCAGCGCCTTCCTTGCGATCTTCCGAGTTGGCGATCTGCTCGAGCTTATAACGCTCGGGCACGAAGATTTCCGCGGGGCCGCGCGGCAGGGTCTGGTTGGCGAAGTCGCGCAGGGTGCGGATCACCAGCGGCGCGGAGTCGGCGATGATCCTCGCCATGCGCCGCGCTTCCTTGCGCTCCTCACCCAGCGGCACGACCTTGTTCACGAAACCGACGTCATAGGCGCGCTTGACCGACATCTCCTCGCCCAGGAGCAGCAGCTCCATCGCGACCTTGTGCGGCATGCGCGAGACGATACCCGGCATCAGCCCGCCGAACACGCCGACCTTGGCCTCGGGGTACATGAACTTGGTGGTGTCGGCCGAGACCATCAGGTCGCAGGTCATGACCATGCAGATGGCGCCGCCGATCACCCAGCCCTGGGTGGCGGCGATCACCGGCTTGGTGAGATGATGGCTAACATGCGGTACCGCCTTCCACATCGCCGATGGCGGTTCTTTGAGGTCGGCGCCGACGCAAAAGGCCGGCCCCTCGGCCTGCAGGATGGCGACCTGGTCGCCGCCCGCCTCGAAGGCGCGATAGGCGTCGTAGAGGCCGTCGCACAGGGCTTGCGACAAGGCATTGCGCTTGTCCGCCCGCGTCATGGTGATGGTGGTGATGCCTTCGCTCGACTCGACCTTGACCAAACTCACGGTATTCCTCCGATCGTCCCTTCCAGTGCTTCTTGCGCCGGATGCTACCAGCCGCCCATACTCCCCGCACCAGGAGTCACATCATGCAAACCCGCAATCCTTTCATCGACGATCTCACCAAGGTGGCCAACGGCGCCGTCGGCGCGCTCTCCGGCATGAAGGACGAGGTCGAGGCCCGCGTGCGCGACCAGATCGCCAAGATCCTCGACGGCATGGACATCCCCCGCCGCGACGAGTTCGACGCCGTGAAGGCCATGGCCGCCAAGGCGCGCGAGGAGAACGAAGAGCTCAAGAAACAGATCGCCGAGTTGCAGGCGAAGCTGCCCGCCCAGTCTCAAGAGCGCTAGGCCGATGCGTGTCGGTGTCGAAGTCGGCGGCACCTTCACCGACCTGGTCGCGGTCGAAGGCGGCCGGATCGTCGTCACCAAGGTCCCGAGCACGCCCAGGAGTCCCGATGTCGGCGCCTTCGCCGCGCTCACCGCCTCCGGCATCGACCTCGCGCGCATAAAAGATCTCGGCCACGGCTCGACCGTCGCCACCAACGCGGTGCTGGAGCGCAAGGGCGCCACGGTGGCTTTCATCGCCACCGCGGGATTCCGCGACCTGCTGTTCATGCAGCGACACGACCGGCGCAACATCTACGATCTCTTCTACGCCAAGCCAGCACCGCCGGTGCGCCGCAAGGATTGCTTTGAGGCCACCGAGCGGCTGCGCGCCGACGGATCGGTCGAGACTCCGCTCGACGAAGCCAAGGTGCGCGCCGAGCTGATCCCGGCGCTGAAATCCGGCGGCTATCGCGCCGTCGCGGTCTGCCTGCTCAATGCCTACGCCAATCCGGTGCACGAGAAGCGGCTGGCGGCGCTAATCGGCGAGGCGCTGCCCGGCGTGCTCGTCACCTGCAGCCACCAGGTGGCGCGCGAGTTCCGCGAATTCGAGCGCGCCTCGACGACCTTGC
>JAUXRT010000196.1 GCA_030681635.1 Reyranella sp. | reverse complement strand
TGCCGAACAGGCCGAGCAGCGGGCAGGCGAGGTCCTTGGTCATGTCGAGCGGCTGCACCGGCGTCTTGGCGTTGAGCGTCTCCTTGGGCATCACCACGCGGCCACCCCACAGGTCGACGCAGGCATCGACGTCCTTCTTCTGGCAGGCATAGATGAAGGCGTGCCGGCCGCCGGAGCACGAGCCGAACAGGCCGACCTTGCCGTTGTGATCGGACTGCGCGCGCATCCACTTCACTGCGGCCTCGGTGTCGCCCACCATCTGGGCGTCGGCAATGCCGCCGTCGGCGCGCACCTTGGCCGCGACGTCGTCGGGATTGGCGTCGCTGCCGCCGCCCTGCTCGCGCTGGTAGAGGTTGGCGCAGATCGCCATGTAGCCGTGATGCGCAAAGCGCCGCGTCGTCTCGATATAGAGTTCGCTCCAGCCCGGCAGATGATGGATCAGCACGACGCCGGGGAAGGGGCCCTTGCCTTCCGGCTTGGCCACGTAGGCGGTGATCGGCGTTCCCTTGTCGCCTTTGAGGGTCACGTTCTCGGCGGTCATGCCTCGGTAGAATGACATCGGTCTTCCTCCCATTTTGGCGCCTCGTGCAGGCGCCGATCTTGGCACGCTGGGATCGACCTGCGCCAGATCACAGGGTAATGCCTGATCAAGACAGAGGGAGGAAGAAACAGTGCCCAGCCAACTCCGGTTTTCCGTGCTCGTGCTGCCGAACGTGCCGTGGTCCGAGCTTCTGCGCCGCTGCCGCGAGGTCGAGGAGCTTGGTTTCGATTCGGTCGGCCTCGCCGATCATCTCACCGATTGGGCCGGCGGAAAGGGGCCCTGGTTCGAGCTGTGGACGCAGCTTGCCGCCATCGCCCAGGCAACCACCCGCATTCGCCTGGCCACCCTGGTCGCGCAGATCCCGCTCCGCAACCCGGCCCTCTTTGCGTTGCAGGCGCTGACCGCCGACCACATTTCCGGCGGCCGGCTCGATGTCGGGCTTGGCGTTGGCCTGGAGATCGACCCCTCGTATCGGATGATGGGCATCGAGAACTGGAGCGCGAAGGAACGGGTCGCCCGCTTCGGCGAATATGTCGAGATCGTCGACCGGCTGATGTCGCAGGAGGAGACGACGTTCAAGGGGCGCTTCTACCAGGCCGATGGCGCGACGCTCCGTCCGCGTCCCGTCCAGTCGCCGCGTCCCCCCATCATGATCGCCGCGATGGGGCCGGTCATGCTGCGGCACGCCGCGCGGCATGCCGATATCTGGAACAGCATCAGCTTTGCCAAGACCTTCGAGGCCCAGCTCGAGGAGACGCGCGGACGCGTGGCCACCCTCGACGCAAGTTGCGCCGCGATCGGGCGCGATCCGGCCACGCTCAGGCGCTCCTATCTCATGTTCGATGCGGCGGCCCGCCAGAGCGGCGGCAGGGTGAACTACTACGACTCCGAGGAAGCTTTTACGCGGATGGTCGAGCAGGTGATCGCGCTCGGCATCACGGAGATTGCCCTCTATTACCCCATCGCCGACGAGCAGAAGCCGGTGTTCGAGCGCATCGCGCGCAACGTCCTGCCGGCGATGAAGGCGGCGCACAAATAAAGGGTCAGGCACTGCGTGCCAGGCGTGCGTCCTTCCAGGCAAAGTAGCGCATGGCGATCGGCAGGAACCACGGGCTGCCGCGATAAAACGGCAGGGTGGGAAACGCCGCCGCCTCGAAGGCACTGGCCGGGGCCTGTAGCCCGAGGATCTTCTGCGCGATTTTTAGCCCGAAATACGATCCCATCGGAACGCCGGCGAAATTGTAGCCCATGCCGTACCAGATGCCGTCGTGGCATCCGATATGCGGCATCATGTCGAAGGTGCCGGCGCACTGTCCCGTCCAGACATGGCTGAGCTTGACGTCGGCGAGGTCGGGCAGCGCCTGCCGGAGACGTCCGTGCAGGAGCGCGGCGATGGCCGCAGGATCTGTTAGGCCGTTGGCCGTGGCGCCGCCGAACAGCAGGCGCGGCGAATCGGGCGCCGGCCGGAAGAAATCGATGTCGAGGTTGGAATCGATCACCGTGCGCCGGTGTGGAAGCTGCTTCTCCAGCAGCTCGGGCGGCAGCTTCTCGGTCGCCGCCATATAACCCGTGAAGGGAATCACGCGCCGCGCATGCCAGGGCAGGTTTTTGGGCGTGTAGCCGTTGGTGGCAACCACCACGTCACGCGCGCGCGTCTCGCCGGCGGTCGTGGTGACGCGGAAGCCTTCGCCCTGGCCAGCCTGCGCGATCGCGGTGACCTCGCAGTTTCCGAAGATCGCGACGCCCGCCGACAGGGCACGCTCCATCAGGCCGCGATGATAAAGGCCGGGATGCAGCGATCCGAGATCGGGAATGACCGCGCCGCCCTGGTAGAGGTCGGTGGCCATTTCCTCGCGCATCCGGGCGCGCGGCAGCATGGCATAGGGCAGTCCGAGGTCGGCCTTCATGCCGGCCAGTTCGCGGTCCAGCCCGGCGTAGTGGGCGGCCGACGTCGCCGCGACGAGGCGGCCGCAGCGGACGGCATGGCAGTCGATGCTTTCCTCTGCGATGAAGGCCAAGGTGCTCTCATAGGCCATCGACAGGTCGCGATAGATGGCCGAGGCATAGGCGGCGCCTTTGGCGGCCTTGAGGTCGACATATGATTTCTTGAGCGTGCGTCCCAGGAAACCGGCGTTGCGCCGCGACGCGCCGTAGCCCGGCCGCTCCTTGTCGAACACCGCGACGCTTCGTCCGGCCCGCGCCAGCGTGAGCGCTGCGCGCAACCCGGTGTAGCCCGAGCCCACGATGACCGCGTCGTAGGAGGGCGCGAGCGCGTCCCCCGTACTCTCGGCGAGGGGCGCGGCGTCCCACCAATAGGGTGCGTTCCTGAAGTCGGTGGTGAGCAGGTTTTTCATCAAGCGGTTTTCCGAAACGGAATTTCACCCATGGCCAGGGGCTTGACCACAGATTTCGAGGTAGGATCTGGGGGCCACGAGGGAGAGCCTGATGCGGATGCAGCCAATGGTCATCGGCCACCACTACATGGCATCAGCCGGCCAGTATCTCGCCGCGGAGGCCGCGCATGCGATCCTGCGCGCCGGCGGCAATGCGATCGATGCCGGTGTCGCCGGCGGCATTGCCCTGGGCGTCGTCCACAGCGACCAGGTGCAGTTCTCCGGCGTGGCGCCGATGCTGATCTACCTCGCCGACCGCGACGAAACCGTGTCGATCGCCGGCCTCGGCTGGTGGCCGAAGGCGCTCAACATCGAGAAGTTCATCCGCGACCACAATGGCACGATCCCCATGGGCCTCCTGCGCACCGTGGTGCCGGCGGCACCCGACGCCTGGATCCTGGCGCTGCAGCGCTACGGCACCATGAGCTTCGGCGACGTGGCGGAGTCGGCCATCCGCTACGCCCGTGACGGCTTTGCGGTGCATACCGTCATGGCGACGTTCCTGCAGGACAAGGTCGAGGACTATCGGCGCTGGCCGCAGAACACCGCGATCTTTCATCGCGACGGCGCGCCCCTGGGCGAAGGCGACCGCCTGGTGCAGGCCGATCTTGGCCGCACGATCCAGTTCATGGTCGACCAGGAAAAAGCCGCATCGGGCAAAGGCCGCGATGCCGGCCTGGCGGCGGCGCGCGACGCCTTTTATCGCGGCGACATTGCACAGACGATCGCCAGGTATCACCGCGACAATGGCGGGCTGCTGACTGAGCAGGATCTCGCCGAATACCGCTCCGAGATCGAGAAGCCGTTGCGCTACAGTTTCAAGGGCACCGACGTGTTGAGCTGCGGTCCCTGGTGCCAGGGGCCGGTGCTGCTGCAGATGCTGTCGCTGTTGAACGAGATCGACCTGAAGGCGCTGGGCCACAATTCGACGGCGTACATCCATCTTCTGGCCGAGGTCATGAACCTCTGCTTTGCCGACCGCGAGCGCTACTATGGCGATCCGCGCTTTGTCGATGTTCCCATGGAGACGCTGCTGTCGCGCGCCTATGCGCAGGAGCGGCTGAAGACGATCCGTGACGATCGCGCCTTCGGCGAAATGCCCCCGCCCGGCGCTGTTGCCGGCCATGTCAGGGGCCACGTCGCAGGCCGCACCAGGGCGCCGTCGGTCGCCGTGGGCGAGCCGGGGCTGCCGGGCGACACTTCCTATGTCTGCGTGGTCGATCAGGCGGGCAACGCCTTTTCCGCGACGCCGAGCGACGTGTCCTGGGAAGGGCCGGTCATTCCCGGACTTGGGCTCTGCCCGTCGTCACGCGGCTCACAGTCCTGGGGCGATCCTGGCCATGCCTCCGTCGCAGCGCCCGGCAAGCGGCCGAGACTCACGCCCAATCCGTCGATGGCGATGCGCAAGGGCGAGTTCCTCATGCCGTTCGGCTCGCCGGGCGGCGATCTGCAGCCGCAGGGCATGCTGCAGGCGCTCGTCAATCATCTGGTCTTCGGCATGGACATCCAGCAGGCTGTCGAGGCGCCGCGCTTCGTCACCCGCAACTTCCCCGACAGTTTCGAGCCGCATACCTATTATCCCGGGCGCGTCGATCTCGAGCAGGCGATCGGCCAGCCGACGGGCGATGCCCTGGGGGCCATCGGCCACAAGGTGAACTGGCTCCCCGATCTCTCCCTCAAGACCGCCAGCGTCTGCGCCGTCTCCGCCGACCTCAAGAGCGGCAG
>JAUXRT010000183.1 GCA_030681635.1 Reyranella sp. | reverse complement strand
ATCCGGCCGTACCCGCTGCAGCAGCCCTATCCGAAATTCTATCTCGGCGGCGGCTCGCGCCAGGCCTGGGAGATCTCGGCCAAGCATTCCGACGTTCATCTCTTCTGGGGCGACACCTACGAGCGCATCCGCGCCAACATGGCGGAGATCCGCGGCATGGCGGCGAAGCATGGCCGCGAGAAGGACATCGGCTTCGGCATGCGCCTGCAGGTGGTGTGCCGGCCGACGGAGAAGGAGGCCTGGGACTTCGCGCACGGGCTGGTGGCCCATGCCAGCGAGGCGCAGAAGGCCTTCGTGAAGGAGCGCTTCGCCACTTCCGAGGCCAACCGCCGCGTCCGCGAGCTGGCGGCGATCGGCGAGACCATCGAGCCGAACTTGTGGACCGGCATCACCCAGGTCCGGCCGGGCGCCGGCATCGCCGTGGTCGGCGATCCCGAGCAGTGCGCCAACACGCTGCAGAAGTTCATCGACCTCGGCTGTCATTCCTTCTGCCTGTCGGGCTACCTGCACGACGAGGAGGCGGAGCGGTTCGGCAAATGGGTGATGCCGATCCTGCGCGAACGCAACCGGGAGCGGATGCTGGCGGCGTAGAGTTCGGCCAGCTGACGTAATATCCACCTCACCCTGAGGAGCGCGCGCAGCGCGTGTCTCGAAGGGTGGGGACCAGCCGTGCTGTTGCCCATCGCAGGGCGGAGGTTACTCCGCCCGATCGAGACGCATTGCTTCGGCGCATTCACATGCGCCTGTCGCAATGCTCCTCAGGATGAGGTAGTGCGATTTGCTTCGATTTGAGGCGGAAAGACTCTAGATCACGCCGCGCTTCCTGAGGTCGGCGATGTCGGCCTCCGACTTGCCGAGCACGGCGCGCAACACATCGTCGGCATCGGCGCCGAGCAGCGGGGCTGGCCTGGCGGAATCGATCGGCGTGCGCGAATAGCGGATGGGATTGCCGACGACCGGCGAGCGCTTGCCGGTCGAGCCGGCTGCCGGTTCGACGACGAGGCCGCGTGCCGCGATCTGCGGGTCGGCAAAGACTTGGTCGAGGGTGTTGATCGGCGCGGCCGGGATATTGACCCGGTCGAGCGCCGCCAGGATATCCGCCGAGGGCCGCCCCGCGATCAGCGGCTCGATGATGTCGAGCAGCGTCTGGCGACCGGCAACGCGACCGCCGTTGGCCGCGAAGCGCGGATCGGTGGCGAGGTCGGGACGTCCCAGCACCTCGGCGAAGCGGGCGAACTGCGTGTCGTTGCCGACGGCGATCACGATATGGCCGTCCCGCGTCGCAAAAGCCTGGTAGGGCACGATGTTGGGATGGGCATTGCCGTGGCGTCCCGGCACCTTGCCGGAGGCGAGATAACCCGACGCCTGGTTCACCAGGGTGGCGATCTGCACATCGAGCAGCGCGAGGTCGATGTGCTGGCCGAGGCCGCTGTCGCGCCGTTCCATGAGCGCCGCCAGGATGGCATTGCTGGCATAGAGGCCGGTCAGGAGGTCGGCCGTGGCGACGCCGACCTTCATCGGCTGCCCGTCGGCTTCGCCGGTCACGCTCATCAGCCCGCCCATGGCCTGGACCATCAGGTCGTAGCCGGCGCGAAAACGGTGCGGGCCGGTCTGGCCGAAGCCGGTGATCGAGCAGTAGACAAGGCGCGGGTTGCGTTGGGCCAGGGTGGCGTAGTCGAGGCCGAGCTTGGCCAGGCCGCCGACCTTGAAGTTCTCGACCACGACGTCGCACTGGACGGCGAGATCGGCGACCAGGGCGCGGCCGTCGGCGGTCTCGAAGTCGACGGCGATCGAGCGCTTGCCGCGGTTTGTGCAGAGGAAGTAGGCGCTGATGCCCCCGGGCTTGCCGTCGCCGTCGACGAAGGGAGGGCCCCAGCCGCGCGTGTCGTCGCCGCTGCCCGGACGCTCGACCTTGATCACCTCGGCGCCGAGATCGGCCAGGAGCTGCGTCGCCCAGGGACCGGCCAGCACGCGGGTAAGGTCGAGGACGCGCACCGATTGAAGCGGCAGGACCATGGAATTCCCTCTGTTCGGGCCAACCTCGTTGCCCGCGCTATTCATAGCAATTCCTTTCTGATATCGCGGATCATTCCATTTTTCACATGAGTGCCATGGCGACCCATGCCCTGCCGGATCTAAGCGCCCGCCAGCTCGAAGCCGTCCTCGCGGTGGCCGAGTACGGCAGCTTCATCGCGGCCTCGGCGCGTCTGCGCATCTCGCAGCCGGCGCTGACGCGGACCATCAAGCGGGTCGAGGCGGCGCTCGGCGTGCGGCTGTTCGAACGCAGCACGCGGCATGTCCAGATCACGCCGGCCGGCCGCGAGTTCGTGGCCGTGGCCGAACGCCTGCTGAACGACCTGCGGCTCACGGTGCGCAACCTTCGTGAGGTGGCCGAGGAGCAGCGTGGCCGGCTTGCCCTTTCCAGCATCATGTCGGTGGCCAGCGGCGTGCTTCCGCTGTTGCTCGCGGCCTATCGCGCCGACCGTCCGGGCATCGAAATCCAGGTGCGCGAGGGCGTGCATGGCAGCGTGCTCGAGGATGTGCGCAGCGGCGGCGTCGATCTTGGCCTTTCCTATGTCGACGACCTGCCTGATGCGATCGAGGGTATCCCGCTGCAGCGCGAGACGTTCAGCGTCGTGGTGCCGAAGCGCCATCGTCTCGCCGCGCGGCGGAGCCTTGCCCTGGCCGAGTTGAAGGACGAGCCGATGGTGGCGCTGCCACCCGACTCGCGGACCCGCCGCACGGTCGACGCCGCGACCTCGACCGCCGGCCTGTCGCTGCGCCAGGTGGTGACGGTGGGCCAGTTCGCCACCTTGATGGGCTGCGTGCGGGCGGGTGTCGGGCTCGCCGTCGTGCCGACCGGCGCCACCGCCTTCTTCCTCGGCCGCGACCTGCGCGCCATTCCGGTGAGCGAACCCCGCCTGTCGCGGCGGTTGGGGTTGATCACGCTGCGCGAGCGCGAGCCGTCGCCCGCGGCGGCGGGATTCATGGCGCTGGCCCGCCGGACCTGGCCGAAGCCCGGGCGGGTTTGATACGTATTATGCAATAATGAAGGCTATCAGGTTGAGATTGGCATAGGCCGAGAGAGGTCTATTCTTGAAAGAAGAAGAGGGCCGCCCCGTGCAACTGGCTTCCAAGACCTACGACGCCAACGATATCTCTGCCGTCCAGGAGCTGTATCACAGCAGCGGCTGGACCGACGGCCTGCCGATCGTGCCGCCGACGGCCGAGGCCGTAAAAGCCTGCCTCGACTGGGCGATGATGCCGCCGGACCAGCTGATCGGCATCGAGCCGGTGCGCGGGCTCGCGATCACCGCCGAGAAGCTGGCGATCAATGCCGTCATGGCCGGCTGCCTGCCGATGCATTTTCCCGTCGTGATCACCGCCTGGATGGCGATGATGCAGGACGAGTTCCTGATGCATGGCGCTACTGCCAGCACCGGCGGCTGTGCCGTCCTGGTGGTGCTGAACGGCCCGATCCGTCTCGAGCTCGGCGCCAGCGGCACCTTCAACGTGCTGGGCAACAGCGACCGCGCCACGGCCGTCATCGGCCGCGCAGTCCGGCTCTGCCTGATCAACCTCATGGACGTGCGGCCGGGCGTCATCGACCGCTCGACCCTGGGTCACCCCGGCAAGTTCAGCTACTGCCTGGCCGAGGACGAGGAGGATTCGTCCTGGTTGCCGCTGCATGAGCAGCGCGGTGTCGAGCGGGCGGCCTCGGCGGTGACGGTGCTGGCGGCGGGTGCGCCGCGCCAGCTGATGAACGAGTGGACGACGGAGCCCAAGGAGATTCTGGAAACCTTCGCCGCCGAGATGCGCGCCAATCTGCGGCATTACTCGATCCATCCCGGCACCTACGCGCTGATCATTCCCAAGCAGTTGCGCGAGCATCTGCAGGTCGCGGGCTGGACCAAGACCGACATCGCCGAATTCATCCACGAGCGCGCGCGCATCCATCGCCGCGAATGGGCCGACGTCGGCAAGGGCGCCGTGGTGCGCGACCGCGGCGACAGCGTCTATCCGGCGATGGAATCGCCCGACCAGCTCCTGATCGTTGCCGCGGGCGGGCCGGCCGGCGGCTTCGGCGCCGTCATCCCGCCCTGGCTCGGCCACAAGAGCCACGCCGTGACGCTGCCCCTGGGCGTCTGCGTCGACTGCGAACCTCCCAAGTAAGGAAGAGGCACACCATGACTTTCCGCGTTCTCGATCCCACGACTGAAAAGGCGCCGCCTGCCGGCATTCTTGCGCCGCGCCTCGACACGCTCGAGGGCAAGACGATCGGCTTCATCTCCAACGGCAAGGAAGGGACCAAGGGCTTCTTCAAGCACCTGGACCAGATGCTGCGAGACGAGTACGGCGTCGCCAAGGTCGTGAGCCGCTCCAAGTCGAACTACAGCGCGCCGGCCGACAAGCACATCGTCGACGAGATCAAGGGCTGGGACGCCGTCGTCTCCGGCCTGGGGGATTGAGGCAGCTGTTCATCGTGCAGTCTGCACGACTCAGTGACAGCTGAACGCCTCGGCGTTCCCGCCTTCAGCGTGATGACCAGCCGGTTCGCAAGTGCGGCCGAGATGATGAGCCGCGTGCTCGGCATGCCCGATTACGCCTTCGCCACCATCGGCCACCCGGTCAGCAGCGCCACCGACGATGGCCTGCGCGACATGGCTCGCATGGCGCTCGACCAGGGCCGCCGCCTGCTGCTGCGGCCGTAGAGCGGGGTTTTCGGACGCAACCTTTGGTCAGCGCAGGCGTTGGGCTGACATGAAACCTATTGCCATCCTGGGCGTCCTCTTGATCGCGATCGGTATCGCCGGCCTCGTGATCGCCAATATCTCCTTCACGGAGAAAAAGGTGATCGTCGATGCCGGGCCGCTCAAGGTGACGGCCGATCAGCAGCGCAACATTCCGATCCCGACCATCGCCGGCGTCATTGCCGTCGTCGTCGGCGCCGGCCTGCTGTTCTACGGCCGCAAGGCGCGCGGCTAGGGCAGCTCCAGCCGGACCGCAACGGCGGCGCTGGCGATCACGGCCGGGTCGTTGTTGTCGGGATCGGCGACGTCGAGCCCGCCCTTCACCACCTTCACCGTGACGATGCCGTGCGGCAGCGAGGCGCGCACTTTTTCGACGTCGACCCTGTCGGGTTGCTGCACGCCGATCGTCACGTCGACGAACATGTCCGTCTTCGGATTGATCTTCAGCGTGCGGATCATCGCCAGCGAGGAATGATGGAGCGCGTCCTGCACGGCGCGAAGCGCTGCCTTGGTGTAATCGCCCCCGTGCAGGTCATTGCCGGTGCCGAGCTCGAGGATGACGCGTTTGGCGGCCATGGTCGTGCTCCCGTTCAGAGGTCGAGCCGGACGATGGCGGCCGCCTGCGCGATCACCGTCTTGTCCGTGCCGGCCTCGTTGGGAATTTCCAGACCGCCCTCGACGACCTTCACCGTGCCGGTGCCGTGCGGCAGGACCGCCAGCACCTGCGCCTTGTCGACCTGATCAGGCCTGGGCACGCCGATCAGCACCTCGACCTGCATGTCGTCGCTCGACTTGCCCAGCGCCGTGGCG
>JAUXRT010000235.1 GCA_030681635.1 Reyranella sp. | reverse complement strand
GGTTTGCCAGTAACCAGCCCGCCGCTTGGCAGCGACTTCTCCCTCAACGGAGTCGTGCCGGCGCCGGAGACCTACCGGTCGGCGGCGGTGCTGATGCCGCTGGTGCGCCGCGAGTCGGGTATCACCGTCCTGCTGACTCAGCGCACCGACGACATGCCGAGCCACGCTGGCCAGATCGCCTTCCCCGGCGGACGCAAGCAGGCGGAGGACGCCGAGTCCGTGGCGACCGCGCTGCGCGAGACCGAGGAGGAGGTCGGGCTCGCCCGACAATTCATCGATGTCATCGGCGCGGTCGACCTCTACCGCACCGGGACGGGCTACGAGATCACGCCGATCGTCGGCATCGTCACGCCGGGATTCACGACCCGTGCGGATCCCCGCGAGGTTGCCGATGTCTTCGAGGTGCCGCTCGCGCACTTTCTCGACGAACGGAACCACCGCATCGACAGCCGTGTCTGGCAGGGCCGCGAGCGCCGCTACTACGCCATGCCCTACGGAGAGCGCTACATCTGGGGGGCGACTGCCGGTATGCTGAAGAACCTGCATTTTGTCCTCACCGCCGGCGAGTGACGCGGGCCACGGAGTAGCCCCATGCGCGTCGTACTGTTGGTCCTCGGACTGGTCATGGCGCCGACCGTCGCATTTTTCCTGTGGGCGTGGGCGGTGAAGATCAAGCAGGAGCGCAAGATCGCCGGTACGCTGCCGCTCTGGCAGGACATGCCGATGACCTGGCTCGCCATCGCCGGCCTTGCCTGCACGATCCTGGGGTTCGTCGTGATGTTCCTCACCCAGGACCAGGGTTATGGCGGGCTCTTCGCTTCATGAAGCCAACCGGACATCTTGAGCCGCAGCTCTGGATGGACACGCCTCAGGTGCGTGCGCTTTTCGATTCACTCGGACGAGCCGACGTCGTAGCCCGCTTCGTTGGCGGTTGCGTGCGCGACGCCGTGTTGAAGCGTCCGATGGACGACATCGACATCGACTTGGCCGTCGACAAGCCGCCCGAGACGATCATGCGTGCGCTCGCGTCAGCCAAGCTCAAGTCGGTGCCGTCCGGCCTGAAGCACGGCACGGTGACGGCGCTTGTCGAAGGCGATCGGTTCGAACTCACGACGCTGCGTCGCGATGTCGAGACCGACGGCCGACGCGCCGTCGTGGCCTTCACCGACGATTGGCTGGAAGATGCCAACCGGCGCGACTTCACCTTCAACGCCCTCTACGCCGATCGCGATGGCACGCTCTACGATCCGTTCGATGGCCAGAGCGACCTCGCGGCGGGCCGCGTGCGGTTCATCGGCGAGGCCGACACCCGCATTGCCGAGGACCGGCTGCGCGTGCTGCGCTTCTTCCGCTTTCACGCTTGGTACGGCCGGTTGCCCCTCGATGGACCGAGCTTCGAGGCCTGCCGGCGCAATGCCGGCGTGTTGGGCGGCCTCTCGGGCGAACGCGTTGCCAAGGAGCTGCTGCGGCTGCTCGAGGCGCCGGCGCCGGCCGATGCCCTGCAGGCCATGGCCGAAGCCGGCGCGCTCGACCATTGGCTGCCGGAGTATGCCGGCGTCACGCGCCTCAAGGGCCTGATCGCCCGCGAGGACGCACCCGATCCGCTGCGCCGGCTGGCGGCGATCCTGCCCTCGGGCGCCGATGCCACGGCCATCGGCAAGCGCCTGAAACTCTCCACCCAGCAGGCGTTGCGCC
>JAUXRT010000172.1 GCA_030681635.1 Reyranella sp. | reverse complement strand
GCTGACGCCCCGCCGCCGCGCCCTGCTCGGCGGCCTCGCCGCGAGTGCGATCTGCTCGCTGCCGGCGCCGGCTCCAGCGAAGCTGTTCGCCGTCAGCCGCCGGCCGGCCGAGAGCTTCACGCTGGCCAACGGCCTGCAGGTCGTCGTGCTGCCGTCGCGCCGTGCGCCGATCGTGACCCAGGTGCTGGTATATAAGGTCGGCAGCGCCGACGAGACGTTCGGACACACCGGTGTCGCGCATTTCCTCGAGCACATGATGTTCAAGGGCACCGACAGGGTGGCCTCCGGCGAATTTTCACGCATCGTGTCGCGCAACGGCGGTCGCGACAACGCCTACACCACCTTCGATTCGACCGGCTATCACCAGACCGTGGCACCCGACCGGCTCGACATGGTGATGCGCATGGAAGCCGACCGCATGAACGGCCTGCGCATCACCGAGAGGGACCTGATCTCGGAGCGTCAGGTCGTGCTCGAGGAGCGCCGCTCCCGCACCGACAACGTGCCGGCCGCCCTGCTCGACGAGGCGACGCGCGAACAGCTGTTCGGCCGCCATAAGCCCTACTCCATGCCGGTCATCGGCTATGCCGACGACATCAAGAAGCTGAACATCGGCGAGCTGATGGCCTTCTATCGCCGCTTCTATGTGCCCGGCAACGCCGTGCTGATCGTGGCCGGCGACACCACGCCCGCGGCGGTCCGCAAGCTCGCGGAGAAGCACTATGGCCCGATCCCGAGCCGCAAGGTTGAGGTCCGCCGCCGGCCGACGCAGGGCGGCACCGACCTGCCGCAGCGCGTGAGCCGGGCTGACGCCAGGGTCGTCGAACCGCGGTGGTCGTGCGACTGGCTGGCACCATCGTATCGGGTCGGCCAGACGAAATATGCACCGGCGCTCCAGGTCCTGGCACGCCTGTTCGGCGGCACCGAGACCAGCCGGCTGTGGCGCTCTCTGGTGATCGACTCCAGGCTCGCCCTCTCGGCATCGGCCGGCTACAGCCCCGCCAGCCTCGGCCTCACCTCGTTCGAGATCAGCGTCCATCCCGCGCCTTCGCGTACCGTGGCCGAGATCGAGGCGGCAGTGCGCCTCGAGATGAAGAAGCTGACCGATGGCGGCGTGACGGCGGACGAGGTCGAGCGGGCGCAGAACCAGCTCCTGGCCGCGGCGATCTATGCCCAGGATTCGCTGGCCAGCGGCCCTCGCCTTTATGCCGCGATGCTGAGCACCGGCGGCACCATGGCCGACATCGATGCCTGGCCCGAGCAGATCGCGGCCGTGAAATCGGCCGACGTGGTCGCCGCCGCGCAACTGGTCTGGCGCGACTCGGGCGCGGTGATCTCGCTGCTGAGCCCGGCGGAGGGCAGCCGATGAGGCGCGGTCTCCGTCGCGGCGCCTGGGCGATCCTCGCTGTCGTGCTGGCCCTGATGCCTGCGGCTGGGGCGCAGGCGATCGACATCAAGGAAGTGACCACGCCGCTCGGCATAAAAGCCTGGCTGGTCGAGGACAAGAGCGCGCCGGTTGTGGCGCTGTCCTTCTCGTTCGCCGGCGGCACGGCGTCGGATCCGGATGGCCAGTTGGGCGTGACCAGTCTCATGGCAACGCTCCTCACCGACGGCGCCGGTCCATTGGATGCCCAGGCGTTCCGCCGGCGCCAGGAGGATGCTGCCGCCTCGCTCGGCTTCGGCGCGTCGCTCGACCGGCTGAGCGGCACGCTGCGCGTGCTGTCGGCCAACCGCGACGAAGGCTTTGAACTGCTGCGGCTGGCGCTCTCGCAGCCGCGCTTCGATCCCGACATGGTCGACCAGCGGCGCGCCCAGACCATTGCCGGCCTCAATCAGGCGGAGCAGCGGCCGCAGTCGGTCGCCGGCCGTACGTTGATGACCACCCTGTTCCAGGGCCATCCCTATGCCAACAATCCCGAGGGTACGCGCGAGGATCTGAAGTCGCTGACGCCGGCGCGACTCAAGCAGCGCGCCGCGGTGCTGCTGGTGCGCAGCGGCCTGATCGTGTCGGCGGTCGGCGACATCGGCGAGGGTGAACTCGCCCGCCAGCTCGACCGTGCCTTCGGCGGCCTCGTCGTCGGCATCGTGCCGCCGCTGCCGCTGGAGTGGAAGCCGCCGACCAAGCCGCGCACCGTCGTCGTCGAGCGTCCGGTGCCGCAGAGCACGGCGCTGATGGCCTTGCCCGGCATCGCCCGCGACGATCCCGACTGGTACTCGGCCGTGGTGATGAACCACGTGCTGGGCGGCGGCGGGCAGCAGTCCAGATTGTTCAACGAGGTTCGCGAGAAGCGCGGGCTGACCTACGGCGTCTCGAGTGGGCTCCGCACCTACAAGCGGGCGGCACTGCTGGTCATCTCGACCGCGAGCGCCAACGAGCGCGTGGCCGATGCCATCCGCGTCGTCCGCGCCGAGATCGCGCGCATGCGCACCGAGGGTGTCACCGAGCAGGAGCTGGCCGACGCCAAGACCTACCTCAGCGGCGCGCTGGCGCTGTCACTCGATTCCTCGGGCTCGGTCGCGAGCCTAATGCATTCGCTGCAGGTCGATGGCCTGTCGCCCGACCATCTGGTCCGGCGCGAGGCGTTGATCGCCGCCGTCAAGCTCGACAGTGTGCGCCGCGTTGCCCGCCGCCTGCTGCGCGAGGAGACGATGACCACCGTCGTCGTCGGCAAGCCCGTGGGCATCGTTTCCGAGCCGAAAGAATAGGCGCTCCATGTTCTACCGCCACGCCATTGACGATGCCCTCGACACTTCGGTCGGCGCCAAGGGCCTTTCCCGTGCCAGCCTCGATCGTGCGATGGCCGAGCTGCGGCCGGCGCTGGACAAGATCCGCCATTGGCACGCGAGCGACGAGCTGCCGCTGCTCAAGCTGCCGGCGCGCCGCGATGATCTCGTCGCACTCAAGCCCCACGCCGAGCGCTTCGCCAAGTTCGAGCATGTCGTGGTCATGGGCTCAGGCGGCTCCAGTCTCAGCGGCAAGACCCTGGTGGCGCTGAAGGACCAGGGGTTCGGTCCGCTAAAAGGCCGGCCCAAGCTCTGGTTCATGGACAATATCGATCCGGCAACCTTCGCCGCGGTGATTGAGCGCCTGCCGTTGGACCGTACGGGCTTCATTCCGATTTCCAAGTCGGGCGGCACGCCCGAGACGATCGCGGCCTTCCTGACACTGACGGCCGCACTTGAAGCCAAGGCCGGCAAGGCGGCACTTGCGTCAAACGTGCTGGCCATCACCGAGGCGACTGACAATCCGCTGCGCCGGCTCGCCACCCAGATGGGCTGCACCATTCTCGAACACGATCCCAAAGTCGGTGGGCGCTTCTCGGCACTGTCGCTGGTCGGCTTGCTGCCGGCGATGATCGCGGGCCTCGATTGCGCCGCGGTGCGTGAGGGCGCGGCCAGCGTGCTCGATCCGGTGCTGGCGGCCAACGACGCCACGGGCATTGCGCCTGCGATCGGTGCCGCGCTCTCCGTCGGGCTGGCCCGTGAGAAGGGCATCAACATCACGGTGCTGATGCCCTATGTCGACCGGCTCAACACCTTTGCCTTTTGGTACCGGCAGATCTGGGCCGAGAGCCTCGGCAAGGACGGCAACGGCACCACGCCGGCCGTGGCGCTGGGCACC
>JAUXRT010000162.1 GCA_030681635.1 Reyranella sp. | reverse complement strand
GTTCTTTTCGGAGTCGATGGGAACGAACCGCGCGGCGCCCGACGCGGCGAGTTCGATCATCCGTTCATCGTTCTCGCGCTCGTGGCTGGCGCGGTCAATGTCCGCGGAGGAGTAGGGATTTCTGGGTCTTTGCATGTGGCCGCGACGGTGCCACAGCGCGCCAGTGGCTGCAAACCCTGCCCCGCGGGCCGCCGATCAGACCAACGCGCGCTCGAGTACCTGAGCGACGTGTATCGCCTGACGGTCCGTGCCGTCGGCGATCTGGTGGCGGCACGAGGTGCCGTCAGCCACGACGAGCGCATTGGCGTCGGCCTTGCGCACGGCGGGCAACAGCGAGAGCTCGGCCATGGCGATCGAGATATCGTAGTGCTCGGCCTCGTAGCCGAAGCTACCGGCCATGCCGCAGCAGCTCGACTCGATCGGCGTCACGGCAAGATCGGGCACCAGCGACAGCGCCTCCTGCACGGCGCTCATGGTGCCGAACGCCTTCTGGTGGCAGTGACCGTGCAGCAGGGCGCTCTTCTCGGCCAGCGGCTTGAGGTCGAGCTTGAGCCGGCCCGCCTTCTTCTCGCGGACAAGGAACTCCTCGAACAGGAAGGCATTCTTCGCGACCGCCTCCGCCTCCTCACCGAGCCCCATCGCCAGGAACTCGTCGCGGAGCGTGAACAGGCAGGAGGGTTCCAGCCCGACCACCGGCACGCCCTTGGCCACGAACGGCAGGAGCGCCTGCAGGAGCCGCATCGCCTCCTGCTTGGCCTTCTCGACCTGGCCGGTCGCGAGAAACGTCCGGCCGCAGCAGAGCGAGCGGGCGCCCAGCGTCGGCCAGGCGACGGCCACGCGATGGCCCGCCGCCTGCAGCACGCGCCGCGCCGCATGCAGGATGTCCGGCTCGAAATTGTTGGAGAAGGTGTCGGCGAAGATCACCACCGTGGCATCGGCGTCATCGACATCGGTCGTCGCCAGGAACGTGTCGCTTCGCCAGCGCGGCAAGGTGCGCTGCTTGGCGAAGCCGAGATAGGGCTGCACGAACCAGGCGAGGTTGAACAGCCACGGCAGCCGCCGCGCCCAGGGCGCCGTCTCCGGCAGGTTGCCGACCAGCCGGTCGCGCAGCCTGAGGCCCTTGGCCATGCGCCGCGCCGACTTGGCTTCGATCTTCATGCGCGCCATGTCGACGCCGGTCGGGCAGTCGCGCTTGCAGCCCTTGCAGCTGACGCAAAGGTCCATCGCCGCCGCCACGGTATCGGAGCTGAGCGCCCCGACGCCGAGCTGTCCCGAGAGGGCCAGGCGCAAGGTGTTGGCACGACCGCGCGTGAGATGCTTCTCGTCCCGCGTGACGCGGAAGCTGGGGCACATGGTGCCGGCATCGAACTTCCGGCAATGGCCGTTGTTGTTGCACATCTCGGCGGCCTTCGCGAAGCCGCCGGTGGTGTCGCCGCCGGTGCCCGGCGCCGACGTCACTTCCGTCATGGGGTCGATCTGCACGTCCCACGCCGACCAGTCGAGCGCCGGCTTGTAGTCGATGCCCGCGTGGCCCGGCTTGAAGCGGAACAGCGAGCGGTCGTCCATGCGCGAGGGCCGCACGATCTTGCCGGGATTGAGCAGGCCTTCCGGATCGAACAGGTCCTTCACCTGCTCGAAGGCCTTGGTGAGGCGCGGCCCGAACTGCCAACCGACCCACTCCGAGCGCACCAGACCGTCGCCATGCTCGCCCGAGAAGGCGCCCTTGTATTCGCGCACCAGCTCCGAGGCCTCCTCGGCGATGGCCCGCATCTTGGCCGCCCCCTCGCGGCGCATGTCGAGGATCGGCCGCACATGCAGCGTGCCGACACTCGCATGCGCGTACCAGGTCCCGCGCGTGCCGTGCTTGGTGAAGACGTCGGTGAGGCGCTGCGTGTAGTCCGCGAGATGCTCCAGCGGCACGGCGCAATCTTCTATGAAGGACACGGGCTTACCGTCGCCCTTCATCGACATCATGATGTTGAGGCCGGCCTTGCGAACCTCCCAGAGCGCCGACTGCGGCCCGGGCTCCGGCATTTCTACGACGCTGCCGGGCAGTCCGAGATCGGCCATCAGCTCGACCAGCCGCGCCAGATCGCGCAACTGATCCTCGCGGGTTTCGCCCGCGAACTCGACCAGCAGGATCGCCTCGGGGGCGCCGCTCCCCCCACTATTGATGAGGGCGCGCTCGATCACCGGCCGGAACGCCGGGTTGGCGCGGGCCAGTTCGATCATGGTGCGATCGACCAGTTCGACGGCGGTGGGCTTCAGCTTCACGATGTGCTGCGCGCTGTCCATCGCCTTGTGGAAGCTCGCGAAGTTCACCACGCCCAGCGTCTTGTGCTTGGGCAGCGGCGCCAGCTTCAGCGTCATGCGCTGCGTCACCGCCAGGGTGCCTTCGCTGCCGACCAGCAGATGCGCCAGGTTCACCGAATTGTCGGTGGTGTAAGGCCGCTCCGACTGCGGGAAGAAGATGTCGAGGTTGTAGCCGCCGACCCGGCGCAGCACCTTCGGGTACATGCGCTCGATCTCGGCCTT
>JAUXRT010000156.1 GCA_030681635.1 Reyranella sp. | reverse complement strand
ACGGATGGGTGTGACACGGATCCGAGGTGAAGCATGAACGACGACATCGGCCGTCTGGCGACGCGCGAATATGAGGTCACTCTGCCGGGCGGTTCAAAGGGAAAACTGGCCTTCGCGCTCTGCGATCTTGCCCGTGAGAATGCGCTGGCGCGGCATGCCAGGAAGCGCGAGGCGGTGGCGTTCGGCCTGCTCGGGTTCGAGGGGCTTCGCGTCGCGCCGCGGCATCCGCTCCTGTGGGTGCGGACCCGGGAGGGGATGGAGATGACGACATCGGACAGCGACACTCAGCCCGATCCCGAGCTGCAACGGCTGGTCGCCCGCCATTTCATCATATTCTTTGCCGATATAAAGGACGTGGCGCCCGAGCTGGCGGCGCTGCCGTTCCACCTCAAGGATGGTCAATCATGCTGATCGCGCAGATTTCCGACATGCATCTGAAGGGCGAGGGCGAGCTGCTCTATGGCCGCATCGACACGACGGCGTTCCTCGAGCGCGCCGTGGCGCATGTCAACGCGCTCGATCCGCGGCCCGACATCGTGCTGGCGACCGGCGATCTGGTCGAGAACGGTGGGCCCGAGCAATACGCCAACCTCCGGCGCGTGCTGGCGCCGCTAAAAATGCCGGTGTTCATGATCCCGGGCAATCACGATGCCCGCGACGCGATGCGCCAGGCGTTTCCCGAGCATCGCTACCTGCCGGCCGATGGTTTCCTGCAGTACACGGTCGAAGGTCTGGCCGTGCGGCTGATCGCGCTGGACACGCTGGTGCCGGGCAAAGGCCATGGCGAGCTGTGCGATGTGCGGCTGGATTGGCTGGAGGCGCGACTGGCGGAGAGCGACCGGCCGACGCTCCTCTTCATGCATCACCCGCCGTTCGACTGTGGCATTGCCTACCTCGACAACGCACGCCTGAACGAAGGCGGACAGCGACTGTCGGAACTTGTGCGGGCTCACGGCAACGTCGAGCGGGTGATGTGCGGCCATGTCCACCGGTCGGTCCAGGTGCGCTGGGCCGGCACTTTGGCGTCGATCGCGCCCAGCACCGCCCATCAGGCCAACCTCGACCTGCGGCCAGGCGTGGGCCTCTCGATGAAGATGGAACCACCGGCGATCGCGCTTCACCAGTGGCGCGAGGGGACGGGCCTGGTGACGCATGTGAGCTACGTCGGGAACTACGACGGTCCGAAACCGTTTCGCTGAGCGTGGCCGCATTCAGGGATCTGCTCAAGAAAATCGGCCCCGGTGTTGTCACCGGCGCCGCCGACGACGATCCCAGCGGCATCGCCACCTATTCACAGGCGGGCGCCCAGTTCGGCCTCAACATGCTGTGGACGGTGGTGCTGACCTGGCCGCTGATGGTCGCGGTCCAGTCCGTCAGCGCCCGCATCGGCCGCGTCACCGGCCACGGGCTCGCCTACAATTTCGCGAAAGTCTTTCCCCGCGGGTTCGTGAGCGTGCTGGTGGGATTCCTGTTCATCGCCAACACCGTCAACATCGGCGCCGATCTCGCCGCCATGGGTGCCGCCGCCAAGCTGGCGATCGGTGGCGGGCCGCGTCATCTCTACACAATCGGCTTCGCCCTCGTGTCGCTCCTCGCCATCGTCTTCGTGCCCTACCACCGCTATGTCGGCTTCCTGAAGTGGCTGACCTTCTCGCTGTTCGCCTATGTCGGTGTGGTCTTCACGGTGCAGATCGACTGGCTGGCGGTGCTGCGTGGGGTCGTCCTGCCGCGCTTCGAGATCACGGCGGAGTCGCTCACTCTCGTGGTGGCAATCTTCGGCACCACCATCAGCCCCTATCTCTTCTTCTGGCAGAGCTCGCAGGAGGTCGAGGAGGAGGAGGCCGATCCGGACGCAGGTCCGCTGGTCGATCATCCCGAGCAGGCGCCGTCCGAACTCATGCGCATCGGCTGGGAGACCTGGCTGGGCATGGGCCTCTCCAACCTGGTCGCCTTCTTCATCATCCTGACCACGGCGGTGACGCTGCATACCAGCGGCCAGACCGACATCCAGACCTCGGAGCAGGCAGCGGCGGCGCTGAAACCGATTGCGGGCGAGTGGTCGTTCATGTTGTTCAGCCTCGGCATCATTGGCACCGGCATGCTGGCCATTCCCGTGCTCGCGGGCTCAGCCGCCTATGCCGTGGCCGAGGTCCGCGGCTGGCGGAGCGGACTGGAGCGGGCGCCGCGCGACGCGGTGCCGTTCTATGCGGTCCTGGGTGTCGCCATCCTGCTGGGCGTCGGCATCGATTTCACGCCGCTCGATCCCATAAAGGCGCTGTTCTGGAGCGCCGTGCTGAACGGTATCATCACCGTGCCGGTGATGGCCGCGATGCTGATCGTGGCCTCGCGGCCGGCGCGGATGGGGGCGTTCGTCGCGACCCTGGGCCAGCGCGTGCTGGGCTGGACGGCGACGGCGGTGATGGCGGCGGCGGCGGTCGCCATGTTCGTGATGATGTAGGATGACCGGATGAAACTCTATTCTGGACCGCTCAGCATGTTCGGCGCCAAGGCCGAGATCGCTGCCCGAGAGAAGGGGATCGATTTCGAGCTGGAGATGGTGCCCTTCGAAATGAAGGTGCTCTACGAGCCCAAGCATCCCGAGGTGCTGCGCATCAATCCCAAGCGCCAGGTGCCGGTCCTGATCGATGGTGACCTGGAGCTTTTCGATTCGACCCAGATCTTCGAGTACCTCGAAAGCCTGAAGCCCGAGCCGGCGCTGTGGCCCGCCGATCCAAAAGCCCGCGCCCGCGCGCGGCTGCTGGAGCACAAGAGCGACGAGGTCTATTTCCCGCACGTCGTCCGCCTGATGAGCGACCCCAAGGCGCCGGGCGCCCATGAGGCCACGGCGCGTTTCTACGACGAGATGGAGCATACGCTTGAGGGCCGGGAGTGGCTGGCCGGCGGCTACTCCTACGCCGACATCGCCTTCTACATGGCGCAGCTCTTTGGTGAGCGCATGGGCACACCTATGACGGAGGCTCATCCTCGGCTGCAGGCGTGGCGCGAGCGTATGGGCGCGCGTCCGCCGGTGCGCCACGTGGCAGGCGCCATGGGCCGCTATCTCCTGTCGATCGGCCGCAAACTGCCGCCGTTCCTGGCCAGGATCAGCGCCTGACATGGCGAAGGTCCTGTTCCTGCCCGGCGCCGGCGGCTCGGCCGATTTCTGGAAGCCGGTCGGCGAGCGACTGCCGGCGGAGTGGCCAAAACACTATGTCGGCTGGCCGGGCCTCGGTGATCAGCCGCACGATCCGGCGGTCAGAAGCGTCGACGACCTTGTGCGCTTGGTGACGGCGCGCCTCGATGAGCCGGTCGATCTGGTGGCCCAATCCATGGGCGGCGTCATCGCGGCGCGCATCGCGCTTGCCCAACCGGCCCTCGTGCGGCGGCTGGTGCTCTGCGTCACTTCGGGCGGTGTCGACATGACAGGCCTCGGCGCCGCCGACTGGCGTCCGGATTATCGGAAGTCGTTTCCGAATGCGGCAGCCTGGATCACTTCCGGCACGGCCTCACCGCCGCTGCCTGTCGAGAACATCAAGGCGCCGACGCTCCTGATCTGGGGCGATGCCGATCCCATAAGTCCGGTCGCGGTCGGTCGGCATCTCGAGGCGCGTTTGCCGAATGCTTGTCTCGAGATCGTGCCCGGTGGCGACCACGGCCTCGCCGGCACACACGCCGATCTTGTTGCCAGCCTGATTGCCCATCACCTGGGTTAGAGTCTTTTTCCAGACACACTCATCAACCAGGGCAGCGGGCGCCGGCGGCACAGTTTATCGGGTCGGGATTCTACCGTCCGATCAAGGAGTTGAGGGCGATTTTCGGCACAGTCTGTGGGACACGGCGTGGCACAACGAGGTGTGCCGAAAATCGGCTCCATTGAGAGACGAGACTCGTCGTCAGGGCTTCACTGTCTTCTTCAGCACCGTCTCGTAGACGTGGAGGATCACCGAACTGTCGGCGCCGCCCA
>JAUXRT010000152.1 GCA_030681635.1 Reyranella sp. | reverse complement strand
AGAACATCGGCTCGGAGAAGGCGGTGTCGAAATAGTTGGCCGGCAGGTCGAGGGCGCGCGCGTAGAGTCGCACCAGCTTCTGCACCAGCCGCTCCATCTCGTTGCAGTAGTCGACGACGGTGTCGCGGAAGCCCGGCAGGTCGGGCCAGCGGTTCAGCCCGCGAAAGCGACGGCCCGACAGCACGTCGGGGTGGTCCGGCGCCATCTCGCGCTTCACGAAGAAGGCCTCGTTGAGGTTGGGCTTGGTGCCGGTCTGGACCGTCGAGGTGCGAAGCGTATTGCCGCGCATCGGCAGGTAGCCGGTATTGTGCTGGTCGAGCTTGATCTCGAGTTTCTTCTCAATCGGCTGCGCGTGGAATCGCTTCACCTCGGCGAACATGCCGGCGATCTTCTCGCGCGCGATGCCGTGGTTGACGATGAAATAGAAGCCGATCTCGGTCAGCGCGAAGCGAAGTTCTTGCGCCGTGCGGTCCATCGCACCCTTCTCGCCGGCGAGATAGGGGCCGAGGTCGATGACGGGAATCGTCTCTGTTGCCATGGCGTGTTCCTCCGCAGGCTCCCCATTCAGCCCTAAAGGGACGATAATGCCGGAGCGGCCGGGTGGTCCAGCCGCAAGGGAGGCCTGGAATGGTGTTCGGCGTGCTGGCCCTGACCGCTGCCGCGATTTTCGCCGGCGCGGCCTTTTACGTGAGTTTCGTCGAGCATCCGGCGCGCTCCGCCCTCGACGACCGCGCGCAGCTCATCCAATGGAAGCCGTCTTACGCCAGGGGCGCGCAAATGCAGGCGTCACTTGCCTTGATCGGCTTCGGCCTGGGCCTGGCGGCGTGGTGGCGCACCGGCGACGAGCTTTGGGCGGCCGGCGCCTTCGTGCTGGTCGCCAACTGGCCCTACACGATGCTGATGATCATGCCGACCAACAACAGGCTGAAGGCAATTTCGCCCGACGAGGCGGGCGTGGAGAGCCGTGCCCTGCTCGAACGCTGGGGACGCCTTCACCTCCGTCGCACGATGCTCGGCCTGGGCTCCACCGCCTTCTTCCTGTGGGCGGCGATCGCGACGGCCTAGAGTCTTCCGCCTCAAATCGATTCGAAGGAAAACGCGCCACCTCATCCTGAGGAGCATCGCGACAGGCGCATGTGAATGCGCCGAAGCGATGCGTCTCGAAGGATGGGCATCAGCATGCTGGTTCCCACTCTTCGAGACGCGCCAAAAGCGCGGGGGCTACCCCGCGCGGAGCGGGCGCTCCTCAGGGTGAGGTGGATTTTGTGTCAGTCGGAAAGAGTCTAGACCGTCGGCAGCTTATAATCCTTGAAGGTCTCGCGCAGCTTGGTCTTCAGGATCTTGCCGGTCGCGGTGTGCGGGATCGCCTCGACGAACTGCACGTCGTCGGGCAGCCACCATTGGGCGACCTTGGTGCCGAGGAAGTCGATCAACTCCTGCCTGGTCACGTCGGCATTTGGCTTCTTGTGGACGATCAGGAGCGGACGCTCGTCCCACTTGGGATGGACGATCCCGATCACCGCCGCCTCGGCGACAGCGGGATGGGCCATGGCGGCGTTCTCGAGGTCGATCGAACTGATCCACTCGCCGCCCGACTTGATCACATCCTTCGAGCGGTCGGTGATGGCCATGTAGCCGTCGGGATCGAGGGTGGCGACATCGCCGGTGGCGAACCAGCCGCCCTCGCGCAGGACTTCGCCGCCCTCGCCCTTGAAGTAGCCCGAGGTGATCCAGGGGCCGCGCACCAGCAGATCACCGAAGGCCTTGCCGTCGCGTGGCAGTTCCTTGCCCGCATCGTCGACGATCATCATGTCGACACCGAACGGCGGCCGGCCCTGTTTCAGGCGCAGCGCCAACAGATCGGCAGGCGCCAGTTTCTTGTGCTTCTCCTTGGGATGGTTGACCGTGCCGAGCGGGCTCATCTCGCTCATGCCCCAGGCATGCAGCACTTCGACGCCATAGTCCGTGGCGAAGGTCTCGATCATCGCCGGCGGCGCTGCCGAGCCGCCGATCACGGCGTATTTCACCGTCGAGAGTTTCAGTCTGTTGGCCTGCATGTGCTGCAGCAGTGCCAGCCACACCGTCGGCACGCCGGCGGTGAAGGTCACGCCCTCGGTCTCGAACAATTCGTGCAGGCTGGCACCGTCGAGCGCGATGCCGGGGAACACCAGCTTGGCGCCGACCATCGCCGCCGAATAGGGCAGGCCCCAGGCGTTGACGTGGAACATCGGCACCACCGGCAGCACCACCGACCGTGCCGAGAGGCCCAGCGTGTCGGGCAGTGCCGCGGCATAGGCGTGCAGGATGGTGGAGCGGTGGTGATAGAGCACGCCCTTGGGATTGCCCGTCGTGCCCGAGGTGTAGCAGAGCGACGAGGCCGTGCGCTCGTCGAACTCCGGCCATTCGTAGGTGCCAGGCTTGTCGGCGATCAGCTCCTCGTAGACCAGCAGGTTGGGGATGTTGAGGCCCTTCGGCAGATGGGCGCGATCAGTCATGGCCACGACATGGCGCACGCCCTTGAGGTCGGGCAGCAGCTTCTCGACGGCCGGCAGCAGGTTGAGGTCGACGAACAGGATCTGGTCCTGGGCGTGATTGACGATGTAGACGATCTGCTCGGGGAACAGGCGCGGGTTGATGGTGTGGCAGACGGCGCCCATGCCGGAGACGCCGTAGTAGAGTTCGAAATGCCGATAGCCGTTCCACGCCAGGGTGCCGATGCGGTCGCCCGGCTTGATGCCCAGCGCCGTGAGCGCCTCCGCCACTTTCTTCGCCCGGACTCTCGCATCGCGGTAGGTATAGCGGTGCAGGCCGCCTTCCAGGGTTCGCGATACGATTTCCGTGTCGCCATGGTTGAGGGCGGCATGGTCGATGAGCTGTTGGATCAAAAGCGGGCGATCCTGCATGAGGCCGAACATCGGTGGCATTCTCCAAATGGCCCAAATTGGGCAGTCTGATCTCGTGTCGTCTGGCGAGGGCTGGATATTTGTCCTACGCTTCGTCCCGTTATTCTTGGGGGCGAAACAACGATGCGGTCAATACGGGGTGTTGGGGTAGCAATCGGCGGCCTGTTCGCTGTGTTGGACCTGACGGCGGCAGCGGAAGTGGCGGAAGCCAGGACCAGCAGCGGCGGAACGCTGCTCGACGTCGTCTCGAGCCGCTTGGAACTTACGATTTCGCATTTTCCGGCGCTGGCCGCCCATCTGGCGAGGCTGCCCGAGACGATCGGCGGCCGGACGGCGCTGCTGCTGGTCGGCATGCTGGTGGCCGGCCTGGCGGCGGAGCACCTCGTCCGGTGGCTGCTGAAGGGCGTGCGCCTGAGGGGCTTCGGCCGCCTCACCGCCGATTCGGCGCTGCATGGCTTCTGGCGCGCCGTGCTGTTCGATGCCCTTGCCGTCGTCGCGTTCTGGGTGGTCGGACGGCTGGTCCTTGCCCAGATCGGTGACAACCAGAGCGTCGGTGGAAAGCTCGGCCAGGTACTCCTGATGACGCTGATCTATTGGCGAGTGTTCAACCTGGTGTTTCGCGCCTGGCTGCGGCCCGACGCGCCGGCTGGCCGCATCGTGCCGGTCGACGACGCCACCGCGCGCAGCCTGCTGGTCGCCCTCAACCTGATGATCGTGCTGCCGCTCAGCGCCGACAAGCTCGAGGATTTCCTGCTGGCGACCGGCGCCAAGGCCGAGGCGGTCAATGTCGCCGAATTCTTCTATATCGGGGTGATCGCCGTCGCGCTGCTCGCCGTCGTCTGGTACTGGCGCCGCGAGATGGCGGCCTGGCTGACGGCGATGGTTCCGAAGGACGGGTTCGCCCGCCAGCTCAAGCTCGATATCGCCCGCAACTGGTGGATCGGCGGCCTGGTCTTCTACGGCCTGACGGGCGCCGCCGAACTCTACGGCGAACTAACCGACAACGACGCGGCGCCGCGCGGCCTCGACGTGATCGAAGGTGCGGTGATCGCGCTGCTGCTGTTCGAGACGCTGATGTACCGCATCACGCGGCACATCGTGTCGGAACTGCCGATGGCGGGCGACGTCGTGGCCGACTGCGTGCGTCTGGCCGCCCGGCTTTATGTCGCCATCGTCATCGCCCAGGCCCTCATGGTGCAGGTCCTGGCGGCCTCGACCGCGGCGGAATGGGCGGTTCACGACCGCGGTGCCAAGATCGCGGCGCTGAGCGCGGTGGCAATCTACGCGCTGTGGCGTTTCCTGCGCTACCGCATGGACTCCTACATCGCCTCCAACCCGCTGCCGTCGGCCGATTCGGCGGGCGAGGCCGAGGACGATGCCAAGGTGTCGGCGTCGCGGCTGCGCACCTTGATGCCGCTCCTGCGCGCCGTCTCCGGTGGCGTCATTGCCGTGATCGGCACGCTGCTGGTGCTGTCCGAGCTTGGCGTCAACATCACGCCGCTGATCGCCGGCGCTTCGGTCCTCGGTCTGGCGATATCGTTCGGCAGTCAGTCGCTGGTGCGCGACGTCGTTTCCGGCGTGTTTTTCCTCGCCGAGGATTCGTTCCGCATCGGCGAGTATCTGGACTGCAGCAAGGTCAAGGGCACGGTCGAGGGCTTCAGCGTCCGCTCGCTCCGGCTGCGCCACCAGAACGGCCAGCTCCATATCGTGCCGTTCGGCCAGGTTGGCCACATCACTAACTTCAGCCGCGACTGGACGGTGGTGAAGTTCACACTCGCCTTCACGCAGGGAACGGACATCGAGCTGCTGCGCAAGACAGTGAAGAAGATGGGCCTCGACATGATGACGGAGCCGGCATTCAAGTCCGTCCTGATGCAGCCGCTCAAGATGCAGGGCGTCGTCGACATCAAGGACAGCAGCGTCATCATCCGCTTCAAGTACATGGCGCGACCGAACAATCCCGGCATCGTTCAGCGCGTCGCCGTCCGCCGCATGTACGATACGTTCCCGGGGCTCGGCATCCAGTTCGCCCAGGCGTCCACCTTCCAGATGCCGATGGCATACGCGCCGCCGCCGCCAACCGCACCTGCCCCCGCGCCGGCCGCCGCCAAGGCCGCCGAGTAGCGGATCCCGCATCACGAAGGAGTGACCATGGAAAAGCGCAAACTCGGCAAATCGGGCATCGAGTTCGCCCCGATTGCCTTCGGCGGCAACGTCTTCGGCTGGACCGCCGACGAGGCCACCTCGCACAGGCTGCTCGACGCCTTCGTCGATGCGGGTTTCACCTTCGTCGATACCGCCGACGTCTATTCTCGCTGGGTGCCGGGCCATAAGGGCGGCGAGTCCGAGGCGATCATCGGCAGCTGGCTGAAGAAGGATCCGTCCAGGCGCCGGAAGGTCGTGATCGCGACCAAGTGCGGCATGGAGATGCCATCCGAAGGCCAGGGCCTGTCGCGCGCCCACATCCTGAAATCGGTCGACGCCTCCCTGAAGCGCCTCAACACCGACCGCATCGATCTCTTCCAGTCGCACAAGGACGATGCGGCGACGCCGCAGGAGGAGACGCTCTCGACCTATGGCGAGCTGGTGAAGGCCGGCAAGATCGGCGCCATCGGCGCATCGAACTTCGACGCCAAGCGCCTCGCCGAGGCCGCCGCCATCTCCAAGGCCAAGGGCCTGCCGCGCTACGAGAGCCTGCAGCCGCATTATAACCTGATGGAGCGCGGCCTGTTCGAGGGTGAGCTTGAGAACGAATGCCTGAAGGAGGGGATCGGCGTGATCCCATACTATTCGCTCGCCTCGGGGTTCCTCTCGGGCAAGTACCGCTCCGAGGCCGATGTCGGCGACGCCAAGCGCAGCGCCGGTGTGAAGAAATACATCAACCCCAAGGGCACGGCGGTGTTGAAGGCGCTCGATGAGGCGGTGAAGAAGACCGGCTCCAATCCGGCGCAGGTCGCGTTGGCCTGGCTGATGCAGCGGAAGTCGATTACCGCGCCGATCGTGAGTGCCACCAGCCTGAAGCAGCTCGATGACATCGTGAAGTCGGCGTCGATCAAGCTCGATCCGGAGTCGCTTGCTGTCATCGACAATGCGAGCGCGCCTTAGGCGCGGGAGAGGAGCCTGATGCTCGTCTTCCGCCAGCTCTTCGATCCCACGTCGTCGACCTACACCTATCTCTTGGGGTGCAGTGCGACGAAGGAGGCGCTGCTGATCGACCCGGTGTTCGAGCAGGTGCGCCGCGACGCCGCCCTCGTGACCGAGCTGGGGTTAAGACTCACCTGGACGCTCGATACGCATGTCCATGCCGACCATGTGACCGGCGCCTGGCTGTTGAAGCAGCGGCTGGGCAGCCGGATCGCGCTCTCCGCCGGATCGGGTGCGAGCGGCGCCGACCGGCTGCTGGCCGACGGCGATCGCGTCGAGTTCGGTCGCCGGGCGCTGGAAGTCCGCGCCACGCCCGGCCACACGTCGGGCTGCGTCACCTACGTGCTCGACGACGAGAGCATGGCCTTCACCGGCGACTGCCTCCTGATCCGCGGCTCGGGCCGCACCGACTTCCAGCAGGGCGATCCGCGCGCGCTCTACCGCTCCGTGCGGTCGCGCATCTTCGCGCTGCCCGAGGGCTGCCTGCTCTATCCCGCGCACGACTATCGCGGCCTCACGGTCAGCAGCGTGATCGAGGAGAAGACGTTCAATCCGCGGCTGGGCGGCGAGGTCGGCGAGAACGACTATGTGGGCTACATGAAGAATCTCGACCTGCCGCACCCCAAGAAGATCGACGAGGCGGTGCCAGCCAACCTGCGCTGTGGTCAGCCGGGTAACGAGACTGTGGCACCGACGGAGCCCGGGCTCATGGATCCGAGCTGGGCGCCGCTGCGCTTCACCTTCAGTGGTGTCTGGGAAGTGGAGCCGCACTGGCTGGAAGAAAATCTCGCCAAGGTGCGCGTGGTCGATGTGCGTGAACCCGCCGAATTCAGTGGTCCCCTGGGCCACATCAAGGACGCCACCCTGGTGCCGCTGGGGGAACTCGCGCAGCGCGCCAAGGACCTGCCCAAGGACAAGCCGATCGTGGCGGTGTGCCGAGCCGGCAGCCGCTCGGCGCACGCCACGGCGATCCTGCAGAAGGCGGGCTTCGCCGACATCGCCAACCTGCCGGGCGGCATGCTGCGCTGGCGCGCCGAGGGCCGCAGCGTCGAAGGCGGCGCGGCCTAGCGATTACGCGTCGCGGTAGCTTTCGCGGAACGTCAGGATGCTGGCGAACGAGATCGCCGCCGCCACCATCATCATGTAGGCCGGGCTCAAGTCCATCGTCGTGCGGTCGATCAGCCAGGCGGCGGCGAGCGGCGTCAGCCCGCCCATGATCCCGAAGGCGATATTGTAGCCCAGCGAAATCGCGGTGCAGCGCACGCCGTGAGGTGTCGCCTCGACCATGGTGGCGGGCATGATGCCCAGCACCGTCGCCAGGATCAGCACGAAGCCCGCCTCGCCCAGCAGGATCATCGCCGGATGCGGGTGGTGCATCAGCCAGAACAATGGCAGCGCGCCCACGAAGCCCAGCGCCGTGGCCGCCAGCAGGAGCCTCTTGCGGCCGATACGGTCGGAGAGCCAGCCCATGGCGAACATCAGCGGCAACAGCAGCAGCATGCTGGCCGTGTTGAAGCCGAGCGCGCGCGCCGGCGCGACGCCGTCGACGGTTTGCAGCCAGCTCACGGCATAGAGGAACACCAGGTAGAAGCCGATGGCGTTGAAGGACGCGAGGCCGGCCAGCCGCAGCACGAGCAGCCAATGCTCGCGCAAAGTCTCGACCAGGGGCAGCCTGTGCCGCCCGGTCGCGGCCGTGCGCGGCGCCTCGGCGATGTGGCGCCGCAGGAAATAGCCCGCGACACCCACCAGCAGGCCGAGCACGAAGGGGAGGCGCCAGCCCCAGGCGTCGAGCATCGAAGCCGGCATCGCCGTGGCCAGCAGCGCGCCGGCGGCCGATCCCGACAGCATGCCGAGGTTGGCGCCGCAGGAAGCCAGCGCCCCGATCGCGCCGCGTCGGCCGGGCCCCGCGCGCTCGACCAGGAACACGAAGGCGGTGGTGGCCTCGCCGCCGACCGACAGGCCCTGGATGACGCGGAGCAGGGTGAGCACGACAGGCGCCGCCACGCCCAGCACCTCGTAGCCGGGCAGCACGCCCACCAGGAAGGTCGGCACCGCCATCGCCATCACCGAGAAAGTGAGGGCGGCGCGGCGGCCGAAGCGATCGGCGATGTGGCCGACCACGATGCCGCCCAGCGGTCGCATCAGGTAGCCCACGGCAAAGATTCCGAACGCCGCCAGCACCTGCGCGACGGGATCCTCGGCCGGAAAGAACGTCCGCCCGATGGTGGCGGCGAAATAGCCGTAGATCGCGAAATCGTACCATTCGAGCACGTTGCCGATGGTGCCGGCGGCGACGATGCGGCGCGTGCTGGGTGGGATCATCGCGCCACTATGGCAGAAGCCTCGGCGATTCGCCCGACGGCGCACTCGCCACCTTGAAGGGCGACGATGCCGGGGGCATGTTCAAGGCATGTTGAAAACCATAGCCCTTGTCGTTCTGGCATCGAGCCTTTCGGTCGGCGCGCAGGCGCAGATCGTGGGCGTTCCCCTCGACGAAGCCCGCGCGATCGCCCGGGACGCCTATATCTACGCCTTCCCGATGGTCGAGGCGTACGAGACCCTCTACGCCCAGGCTGTCGACAAAGGCGGCTCGAACTACAAGGCGCCGTTCAACACCCTCGGCAACACGGCGCAGGTCTTTACGCCAAGGGACACGGCGATCGTCACGCCGAACTCCGACACGCCCTATTCGATGATGTGGATGGACCTGCGCGCCGAGCCGCTGGTGCTGACCCTGCCGGAGATCGATCCCAAGCGTTTCTACCACGTCCAGCTCATCGATCTTTACACCCAGAACTTCGCCTATCTCGGCAAGCGCGCGACCGGCAGCAAGGGCGGCAGCTTCCTGGTGGCTGGCCCCAGCTGGAAGGGCGAGACGCCGCCCGGAATCCAGAAGGTGGTGCGGAGCGAGACCGAGATCGCCTACGCGCTCTACCGCACCCAGCTGTTCGGTCCTGCCGACATCGAGAACATCAGGAAGATCCAGGCACAGTACAAGGTGCAGCCGCTCAGTGCCTTCCTTGGCCGACCGGCGCCGCCGCCGGCCCCGGCGATCGACTGGCCGGCGCCCAACACCCGCATGATCACGACGCCGGAGATCTTCCGCTACCTCAATTTCCTGCTCACCTTCTGCCCGACCGATCCCAGCGAAAAGGATCTGATGCGCTCCTTCGCCAAGATCGGCATCGGCGCGGCCAAGCTCTTCGACGAGAAGGCGCTGCCGCCCGAGCTGCTGAAGGCGCTGCAGGAGGGGATCGCTGATGGCGTGAAGGCATTCGAGTTCTTCAAGCGCACCGAGCTCGACACCCGCAAGGTCGGCACACCCGCCCTGTTCGGCACGCGCGAGCACCTGAAGAACAACTATCTCTACCGCTATGCCGCCGCCCGGCTCGGCATCTTCGGCAATTCGGCCGAGGAGGCGATCTATCACGGCTACTTCGTCGACGGCTCGGGCGCGCCGTTCGACGCCGCGGCCAAGCGCTATGCGGTCACCTTCGCCAAGGACAGGATGCCGCCGGCCAACGCCTTCTGGTCGATGACCATGTACGACGGCAAGACGCAGCTCCTGGTCGACAATCCCCTCAACCGCTACCTGATCAATTCGCCGATGCTGCCGCAGCTCAAGCTCGACCCCGACGGCGGCCTGACGCTCTACGTCCAGAAGGATTCGCCCGGCGCCGACAAGGCCAGCAACTGGCTGCCCGCGCCGGCTGGGCCATTCTTCCTCGTGCTCCGGCTCTACGAACCAAAGGCGGAAGCGCTCGACGGCTCCTGGCAGGTGCCGCCGTTGCGTGCGCTCGAGTAGGAGAGAGGGGAGCGATGTCCGGCCTCGATATCTTCGCCTGGATCGTGCTGATCGTGATCGCCGCCAGCACCATCGGCGTCATCTGCATCATGGGCTGGTTGCCCGGCCACATCGCGCGCGAGCGCCGGCATCCATGGGCCCAGGCGGTGGGCGTTGCCGGCTGGATCACGCTGCTGTTCGGCTTCGTGCTGTGGCCCATCGCCTTCGTCTGGGCCTATGTCGACGTGCCTCGCGAGGGGCCTCGTGAGAGGCCGCGCAAATGATCGTCTTCCTCCTCAACGTCTATCTCGTCCTTCTCTTCCTGCTGGTGAAGTTCAAGGTCGTGCGCTTCACGCTGTTCTGGAAGAGCTCGCCCTTCATCGTCCTGCTCCTGCTGCTGGTCGGCCTGTTCATTCCCATGAACTGGGGCGCGCCGTCGGGGCCGGTGCTGCTCGGCCGCCATTCGGTGGCGATCGTGCCCGACGTCGCGGGCGAGGTGCTGGAAGTGCCGGTCGAGGCCAATGTCCCCCTCAAGGCCGGCGACGTGCTGTTCCGCATCGATCCCGTTCCCTATGCCGCCACCGTCAAGGCGCTTGAAGCGCAGGCGGCCTTCGCTCAGCTCCGCTACACGCAGATGGTGCAGCTCCAGCGCACCGAGGCCGGCCGTGCCTTCGACACGCAGCAGCGCGAGTCCGAAGTGAAGCAGCTCGCCGCCCAGCTCGAGGGCGCGCGGTGGAACCTCGACAAGACGATCGTGCGCGCGCCGGCCGACGGCTACGTCACCAACCTGGCGCTGCGCAAGGGTGCCCGGGTGTCGAACCTCTCGGCGGCGCCGGTCCTCGCCTTCATCGACACGTCGTCGTCGTTTGTCGCCATGTCGATCCAGCAGATCGATGCCCGCTACGTGACACCGGGCCAGAAGGTCGAGCTCACCTTTAAGTACCTGCCCGGGCGCATCTTCACCGGCAAGGTTGAGACGGTGCTGCAGGCGATCTCCACCGGCCAGGTCCAGGTCTCCGGTCTCGCGGTGACCTCGAAGGAGGTCGAGGCGGCACCTTTCGTCGTGCGGGTCGCCCTCGACGACGCTGCCGTGGCCAAGAGCCTGCCGGCCGGCAGCGTCGGCACGGCTGCCATCTTCACGGAGCAGGTGAAGGCCGCCCACATCATCCGTCGGGTGCTGCTGCGTCAGGAAGCGATCCTGAACTACATCCTGCCGTTTTAGACGGAACCTTCCGCCCTGCCGCGCGTTATGCTGGAGTCGATATGCGCCTTCCGGCCGGAGCGTGCAGTGGGGTAGGGGAGCTCAGTGAAGCAGGTTGAACCGCTCGCCGCCTCGCTGACGCACGATGACAGGTACCGCCTCCTCATCGACGCGGTCACGGACTATGCCATCTACATGCTCGATCCCGAGGGCCGGGTGACGAGCTGGAATCCCGGCGCGCGGCGCTTCAAGGGCTATACCGAGCAGGAAATCCTGGGCAGCCATTTTTCGCGCTTCTACAGCGAGCAGGACCGCCAGGCGGGTCTCCCCGCGCGAGCCCTCGAAACGGCGGCGCGTGAAGGACGGTTCGAGAGCGATGGCTGGCGTGTGCGCAAGGACGGCACCCGCTCCTGGGCGAATGTCGTCATCGATCCCATCCGGGAACCCGCCGGGAGACTCATCGGCTTCGCCAAGATCACGCGCGATCTCACCGAACGCCGCCTGGCCGAGGAGACGCTGCGGCGCAGCCAGGAGCAGTTCCGCATCCTCGTGCAGGGCGTCACCGACTACGCCCTCTACATGCTCGACCCCGACGGCCGGGTGACGAGCTGGAACGCTGGTGCCCAGAGGATCAAGGGCTATCGCCCCGAGGAGATCATCGGCAGTCACTTCTCGCGTTTCTATACGCCGGAGGACGGCGAGAAGGGCGAGCCGCGCCGGGCGCTCGACACCGCGATACGTGAGGGAAAATTCGAGAAGGAGGGCTGGCGCTTGCGTAAGGACGGCAGCCGCTTCTGGGCCCATGTCGTCATCGATCCGATCCGCGATGAACAGGGAAAGCTGATCGGCTTCGCCAAGATCACGCGCGATCTCACCGAGCGGCGCGAGAATCAACAGGCCCTCGAATTGGCGCGCGAGGCGCTGTTCCAGTCGCAGAAGATGGATGCCGTCGGCCAACTCACGGGCGGCATCGCTCACGATTTCAACAATCTTCTGACGGCGGTCCTCGGCAGCCTGGAACTGGTGCGCCGGCGGTTGCCCGAGGATCCACGGATCACCGGCCTGGTCGACAACGCCATCCAGGCGGCCCAGCGCGGCGCCTCGCTCACCCAGCGCATGCTGGCTTTCGCCCGCCGCCAGGAACTCGACCCGGAGCCGATCGACGTGCCCACGTTGGTGCGCGGCATGACCGACCTGCTGCAACGCTCGCTCGGCCCCTCGATCGAGATAGAGACCCGTTTCCCGCTTGCCCTCGGCCTCGTGCAGGCCGACGCCAACCAGCTCGAGATGGCATTGCTCAACCTTGCCGTGAACGCACGAGATGCCATGGCCGACGGCGGCCGCATCGTCGTCGCAGCCCGTGAGGAGAGCGTCGCCCTGGGAGGTGCCGCCGACCTGAAGCCGGGACGCTACATCTGCCTATCCGTGGCCGACTCGGGCGAGGGTATGGACGAGGCGACGCTGGCGCGCGCCATGGAACCGTTCTTCACCACCAAGGGAATCGGCAAGGGCACCGGCCTCGGCCTTTCGATGATCCACGGCATGGCGGCGCAATTAGGCGGCCAGCTGGTTCTCAAAAGCCAAAAAGGAGAGGGCACGACGGCCGAACTATGGCTGCCCGCCTCGACGATGGTGGCCGAACCGGTCGAACGCCCGCAGCCGCCGTCCGCGGTCGCCGCTCCGAAAGCAACGCCGCTGGTCGTGCTGGCTGTCGACGACGATGCCCTCGTCCTCATGAACACCGCGGCCATGCTGGAAGACCTCGGGCACAAGGTTCTTCAGGCCATGTCCGGCAGGAAGGCGCTCGAGATTCTCCAGAAGGAAAAGCACGTCGATCTCTTGATCGTCGACCAGGCCATGCCGCAGATGACCGGCACCCAGCTCATCGAGGCGATCCGCGCCGACCGCCCGGACCTCCCGATCCTGCTGGCAACCGGCTACGCTGAATTGCCCGCGGGGACGGGCGTGGGCATTCCCAGACTCTCCAAGCCGTTCGGCCAGCAGCATCTTGCGGATGCCGTCGACGCGATCATGCGGGCGAAGCAAAAAGCCGCCTGACCCTCTCCACCGTTAATCGAAGGCGGAGAGGGTCGACGCGTCTGCTTACAGCCAGTAGGTCGGCACGCCGTAGTACTTGTCGACCGTGCGGCCGTAGTCCGGTGTCCAGCGGAAGTCCTCGTCGCTCTCGTAGCTCGGGGCGCCTTCCAGCGTCTTCTTGTCGAGGTTCACGACATAGCCTTCCTTGGCGGTGTCGTACTTCAGGCTCGACCACGGCAGCGGATGATGCTTGTCGCCGATGCCGAGGAAGCCGCCGAACGACATCACGGCGTAGATCGCCTTGCCGCTGACCTTGTCGATCATGATGTCCTCGACACTGCCGAGCTTGTCGCCCTTGGGATTGTAGACGTTGGTGCCGTTCACCTTCTCGGCGGCGATCAGCGTACCGGACGTGATCGTGGTGGCGTCTGCCATTTTTGTCTCCTGCATTGGGGTGAGACCCGCGCCAGGCGCGGGCTACCGGGAGAACGCCGCTGTCTCTGGAGAGTTGCCGCAGTTGTTGCCTGCAAATTTCAGGTGCTGGATCCAGCCGCCGCCGCTGAATTCCCATTCCGCGACCTCCTTCACGGGCTGGAGATCGGGTTGGCGGCCGAGCAACCTGGCATACCAGCTGATGGCGGAGTCGAGATTGCCGACGGCGACGCCGCCCAAGGCATACCCGGTCGTCATGTGGGCCGCCTTCGGAGCATCTGGCCGAGCGGACGGCTGTCCGCGACAACGGCCCTGCGGGCGGGGTGTTCCCGGCGGCAGTTCCCCGGACGAGCTTCTAGCCGCGCTCGATGACGCGCTCGAGCCGCCGGCTGAGCACCCAGGCGAGGCCCAGGAAGGCCACCAGCAGCCCAACGCCCAGGCCCGACGAGGCGTTGCTCAGCGTCTTCTCGGAGACATAGCCGAAGGCATAGCCGGAGCCGACGGTGGCCACCGACCAGACGCCCGCCGCCACGAAGTTCAGCACCAGGAAGCGGGGCCACGGCAAGGACGAGGCGCCGTAGGCGAAGCCCGCGATGCCGCGGATACCGTAGGGATAGCGGTGGATCAGGATCATCCAGAGATAGTGCCGGTCGGCCAGCCGCGCCACGAGCCGCACCGCGCCCTCGATGCGCGGCCAGCCGCCCAGCCATCTGGTGCCGAACCGCCGGCCGATCCAGAAGCGGATGACGTCGCCGGTGAAGGTGCCGGCCCAGCACACCGCGATCAGCGGCCCGACTTCGAAGGCGCCGCCCTGGGCGGCATAGCCCGCGAAGATCGCCAGCAGCAGCGTGTGCAGCATGGCGTAGGCGAACATGAAGCTGTAGGCCGCCTCGCCGTGCTGGCGCAGCACGTCGAGGAAGGATGCGAGGTCGGTGGGGATCATGCGCCTCCTCCTACTGGAGGAATCGCGGTGTCTCAACCCGGCCCCTACAGGAAGCGGTCGTCCAGCTCAGCCCAGCGCGACGAGCCTTCCTTGAACACGACCAGGAACAGCTCGCGGAACAGCCGCTCGATCCGGGGATCGCCGGGGCCCGAGGCGTCGGTCCAGGCCGTGGTGTAGGACAGCATGCGGTCGTTCCGGCAATAGATCGCATAGACATAGAACGCGCCGGGCTTGCCGGGGCGGAAACGTGCCGACTCGCCGGCGCAGACCGGATCGGCGTTGAGGTTGAGCGCCGGATCGAACACCAGGACCAGCCGGTAGTCGGGGCTGGGCGGCGGCGAGGGCCGCTCATAGGTGAAGGTGAGCGCCGGCCGCGGCTTGGCCGATTGCATCATCGGCAGCAGCGTGGCCGCCACCGTGGCCGGATCGACGCCGGGGAAGGGATTGCCCGCCAGCACGACCTGGAACGGCTTGTTGTCGGTGGCGGACCAGAACTCGCGATAGTCGTACTGCGGCGCGTAGTAGGCGCCGCCAACGGTGGCGGCGACGGCGATTGCCGGGAGGACTGCCAGGGCCGACAACGCGGCTGCAATCCGGCAGGGGAGACGCATGGGAAACTCCTGGGTTGAATCCCGCCTATGAACCTCGGGCCCGGGCCGCGCCAATCAGGCTTCCGTGAGGTGCGGGGGACGCAAAAGAAAACGCCGCTCGAATGAGCGGCGTTCATATCCACTGAAGGAGAGTGGCGGCGATCAGGCCATCGCCTTGATGCGCGCGCTGAGGCGCGACACGCGACGCGAGGCGGCATTCTTGGTGACGATGCGCTTGATCGC